>NZ_JAPVLS010000279.1:0-926 GCF_027158125.1 Streptomyces sp. H39-C1 | reverse complement strand
TCCCCGGCCAGACCGAGATCCTTATGGGGGTCGCCTCGTGACCAGCCGCCCGACCCCCGAGTACGGCGCCCCGTACCTCCCGATCACCAGCACCCCGAAGGGACACACCATGACCACCGACCGGTGCGCCGCCGCCCACCACGAGGACCCGACTCCGTGCGACGGACCGCCCGTCGTGACCGTGCTCGACGCGCACAACAACGGCGCGGACGGCTGCGAGCACCACGGCGCCCGGCTCCTCGCCTCGCTGAAGGGCGCCCGGGTCTACCCCCTGCCCGACGCCCCGGACGGAGCCGCTACCCGCGTGTTCAAGGCAGCCGACACCACCCGCCCGTTCCCCTGGCTCGCCAACGCGCCTCGCACCGAGCCCAGCCAGCGCAGCGCCGCCGAGAACCGGGCGGAGCCGGTCGTATTCGAGGTGGAGCAGTCCGGAGCGGACTCGGACGGCTGGGACCCGGATGACCCGTTCGGCGACGTGGAGAGGTACGAGAGGGGCGAACGATGATCGCGCTTTTGCGGCCGTCGGACCCGGACCCGGACCTCCTGTAGAACGCAGAGGGGCCCCGCCAATCCGGAGATCGGCGGGGCCCTTACTGCGAGTCGCCCCCACAAGAGGCGGCCACATGGGGCAAGATCAGCCCCTCAAATGCACGAGCCAGGGTGTAGGAGCCCTGACTCGCCGCATCCCATTCGGTCGTTGACACCGACAGGACACGTTGCGTTGACCAGCGTAAGTCAGATTTCCCCCGCCGCTCCAGCGAACCGCGCCGCTGCGCGATCGCCGTTGAGCGGCGTTTTGGTGTCCGGCGCCAACTTCGATGCCCCGCATTCCGCCCGACTCGCCACAGTCCGGGCGAAGCGGAAGGAACGCCTCCAGCGTCCGCACCACCCCGCCACCACGGCCTTCCGGGACGGCTCCGGCCCGG
>NZ_JAPVLS010000278.1:0-927 GCF_027158125.1 Streptomyces sp. H39-C1 | reverse complement strand
GCCGTGGGTGCTGTGGCCGCAGTCCGACGCGCCCGAGCCACCACCCTCGGGCCGCCGGCGGCCGGTCAGGATGCCGACGTTCCCCGCACGGTTACCGCCCGTGGCCCCGGAGTTCCCCGAGGTGCCGGAGTTCCCGGACTGCGCGGTGTTGCTGCTGGTGGCGTTGCCGCCGTCGCCGCCGCGGCCGGTGTTCCCGGACTGGGCGCCGGTGGTGTTGGTAGCGGAGGCGTCCGCACGCGAGGAGTTGCCGGTGCCGGGGTGGTTCCAGCCGCCCCAACGCTCGCGGTCATCGCCCCAGCGCACCGGGCGGCTGCCGCTGTTGTCCCCGCTCCAGCCCCACGGCTGGTTGTCCCAGCCGGTGGTGCGGGTCGAGTGGGCGGTGGAGGTGGCGCCGCCGGTCGCGGTGCCCGTGCCGGAGTCGCCGCCACGGGCACCCTGGCCGCCCTGCGTCCACGAGGTGTTCGAGGCGTCACCGGTCGCGCCGGTGTTCCCGGTACTTCCGGAGTTCCCCGACGTCGCGGTCGCGTCGCAGCGGGCCAGGATGCACAGGTTGTTGGCGCTGTTGCCGCCCGTGGACCCCGAGTTCCCGGAATTGCCGGAGTTCCCGGACCGGGCGGTGTTGGAGCTGGAGGCGTTGCCACCGTCACCACCGCGCCCGGTGGTACCGGACCGGGCACCGGTGGCGTTGCTCGCGGAGGACTCGGCGTCGCTGCGGCCGGAGCCGCGGCGGTGACCGTTGCCCCGGGAGCTGGTGCTGCTGGTGCTGTGGGAGGTACCAGTTGCAGTCGCCGTGCCGGAGTCCCCGCCACGGGCTCCGTCGCCGCCGTTGGCGGTCGAGGTGTTCGACGCATCCCCCGTGCGGCCGGTCGAACCGGTGTTCCCGGAGTTACCGGACGAGGCGTGCGCGGTGCAGTCCGCGAGAATACA
>NZ_JAPVLS010000277.1:0-943 GCF_027158125.1 Streptomyces sp. H39-C1 | reverse complement strand
ACTGCGCCTGCGTCCGCGCCTTCGCGAACTCGTTGATGAAGTGCCGCCGGCCCCACAACTGCCGGGTGTACTCGCCGAGGCCCGGCCGGGCACCGCTGACCGACAGCCCGTACTTCGCCGCCAGCTCAGCGGCCGACAGCCCGCCGTCCGGGCTGTCCAGGTCCTGCGCCGCCGCGGGGGCGTCCGTGTGCAAGGTCATGTGACGCGCTTTCGTTCGAGGCGAAAACGGGGAGTGAACACGACACGACGGAACGGATCCGTCTCGTCGTGTGGTCCGACGGTAGAGCATCCGTTGAATGGAACGCAACCGTTCCGTCGCCACGTCACGCTAGGCTCGGTGGCATGCCAACGGAGCCCCGAACCCCTCGTCGCGCCCCCGCGGGAGCCGCCGTGCTCCGGGAGGACGTGACGGACGCCATCCGCAGCGCCGTCTTCGACGAGCTGGCGGCGGTCGGCTACGGCCGGATGTCCATCGAGGGGATCGCCCGCCGGGCCGGCGTCGGCAAGGCCGCGGTCTACCGGCGCTGGCGTTCGAAACTGCCGCTGGTCCTCGACACGGTGTCCGCCGTGGCGGTCCAGGGCATGCCCGCACCGGACACCGGCTCGCTCCTCGGTGACGTCCGGTTACTGCTGGAGGTCACCGCGCGCGCCCTGCGGCATCCGGTCGCGTCGCAGATCATCCCGGATCTGCTCGCCGAGGCGGCGCGCAATCCGGAGATCGCCGCGGCCCTGCAGACGGCGCTGCGCGACACCCAGCGCGGTATCTCGGCGGCCGTCGTGCGCAAGGCGGTCGAGCGCGGCGAACTGGCGGCGGGAACCGACGCGGACCTGTCCCTTGACCTGATCGCGGGCCCGCTCTACTGGCGGCTCGCCGTGATCCGCTCCCCGCTGCCCAAGGGGTACCTCGACAGCCTCTCGGCGTCCACCGCCGACGATGGTGAGC
>NZ_JAPVLS010000276.1:0-960 GCF_027158125.1 Streptomyces sp. H39-C1 | reverse complement strand
TTTGTTCTGGAGATCTAGAACACGCCATTTGGCGTTTGCCCAGGTCAGAGCGTTTTTCGGGCGCGGGCGCTCTTAGGTGTTTGTAGTACGCCAACCCACCCCAAGCTGAAGCCGCCGGTGCATCGGCCACAGGCGGGCAGCAGCGGGCAGGCCGGGCGTGTCGCGCGGCGCCTCGCGGGTGACCCGTGGGAGCTGAGGCGGCTTCGCGTGCGGCTCCGTGAACGAGGCGCGGACCGTAGGCGGCGCAGCGGCTCTGAGTCTCGCGTTGGCTCGGACCATGACGATCAAAACCAAGGAAGCGTGGCTGGTGCCGGTGGGCGGTTCCGCCGCCCGGCCTGGCGGCCGATCGGCTCCGGTACCTCCGCACGTCGAATTGAACCGGTCCCATATCGGAGCGTCCTTTCCGTGGCTGGACTATTTCGGGCCGCGCAATTATGAATTTAACCGGAAGTTTATTGGCCGGGGCAGGGGTGGCGCGGCAGCGACCCAAACGCTACACAGCTCGGGTGCGCGATGCATCATTCATGTCGCGCGTTCGCTCCCTCGGGTGACGTCTCGTCGAATTCCGCCCCACGGTCGCCGGTTGGCGTGTATGCTGGCGGGGTATTGGTGAACGTGAGCGGGCAAGTTCGGGAGTGGGGGAGGGGTCAGGGTGGAGCGCAGCGGAACCCGTCACTGCGGTGGGGCCGGCCCCCACAACGACCCGACGTTCCGTCACGGTCGTTGTGGGGGTGGTGGCTGGGATTCCCAGGCCCTACACAGGTCCGCGCGTGATGCACTCCCCTCTCGCCAGCCCCGGCGACCGCGCTTGCGCGGGTGCCCCTAATTCGCGCTTGCGCGAATTACCTTCGCTTATGAATTCCGCTCGCGGAATTCAATTCCGGCGCTTGCGCCGGAATTCGAATTGCGCTTGCGCAATTCGGCGCTCTATGCCCCGGCTTGCCGGGGCATATCCCGCTC
>NZ_JAPVLS010000275.1:0-961 GCF_027158125.1 Streptomyces sp. H39-C1 | reverse complement strand
CGGTCGATCATCAACGCCTCATCCGGACCCGAAGCAGGCCGAGCCCGCAGCAATGTCGGCACCATCCACCCCCAGCGCACTCCTCAACACACCGTGTATACCCATAAGTTGAGGAATTCAGCACTAGAGGAACCGGTGCAGTGGAGCGGACTCCGTTAGCAGCACGGTGACCCGGTGGGCGAGACGCTGCCATGCGTCCTCCTGGGTGTAGGTGAGCCGTACGTCATCGCCACCGGCTGCCTTGAGCGCCGCGGATAGGATGGCGGTATCGGCGTCGGGGGTGAGATCCGCCATGGAGAGTACGCGCGCCAGCGCACCAACGAGGCCAACCACGCTCTCCTGTGGCGAAGAATTGATGTTGTGAAGGGCGGCGACTACGTCTGACTGATCGGAAAGCTCCGGCGGCGCCACAAGGACTCCCGACAGTTTACGCGACAGGGCGTAGAGCAAGTCGGTGTCCGTTGTGAAGAGGCTGGCGATGCGCAGACCTTCGTGTTCCCACTTGCCGTTCGGCGTCCACACTCGCGGTCCTCGTGTTACAGCCTCGGCCAGCATCGTCTGGATGTTACGGAGGGCCGCGAGTCCGTCCACGAATAGCGTGTGATCACGCGGGCCGCAGCTGGCTTCGGCCAAGAGCGTCAGCAAGTGTTCTTCTACTTGTGCGCAACTGCGTCTTGAGGTGTGGGTCCACAACGACAAGCCGAACTGACATGCGCTGTTTCTGCTGCTCCATGTTGACACTCTGCCAGCTGGTCGTGAAGGTCGTGACAACAACCTGGCCTTGGACGCCGTCACCAGTACCAGCCTTACTGATCATTTCAGAATGAAGTTCTGAGAAGTTGTTGTCGTTCCGAATCTGAGGGCGATGTTTTCGCTGGTCAGGCATAGGGTCGGCGATTCGGTGGGAGTGGTGGCATGTCGTGTCGTCACTCCCCGGGAGGTCACGGATGCCGTCGGTGGT
>NZ_JAPVLS010000274.1:0-1000 GCF_027158125.1 Streptomyces sp. H39-C1 | reverse complement strand
TTGCCCTTCTCCTCGACGGCGCGTTCCAGCTGGTCGGACATGTCGGCGTCGTAGACCGGCCGTTCGACGCTGCGTAGCACCCCGATGGGGGTGTGGTGCAGCGTGTCCGGGTCGGCGAGGCGGGACAGGGCGAAGGCGGTGGTGGGCGACGCGGCGTGGGAGTCGTGGACGAGCACCCCTGCCGTCCCTTCCACGGTCACGTCGATCACCTTGAGTTCGCCGGTGGCCAGGTCCCTGACGACGCCCTTGGAGCCCAGGCCGTCCTCGGTCGGCGCGCCGAACCGGATCGGTTGCCCGTGCTCCAGCCGGATCAGGGCGTCCTGCGCCGTCTGCTGGTCCTTGAGCGCGTCGAAGGCGCCGTCGTTGAAGATGTTGCAGTTCTGGTAGATCTCCACCAGCGCGGTGCCCGGGTGGGCGGCGGCCTCGCGCAGCACCGACTGCAGGTGCTTGCGGTCGGAGTCGATGGTGCGCGCCACGAAGCTGGCCTCGGCGCCGATGGCGAGCGAGACCGGGTTGAACGGCGCGTCCAGCGAGCCCATCGGGGTCGACTTGGTGATCTTGCCGACCTCGGAGGTGGGCGAGTACTGACCCTTCGTCAGGCCGTAGATCCGGTTGTTGAACAGCAGGATCTTGAGGTTGACGTTGCGGCGCAGCGCGTGGATGAGGTGGTTGCCCCCGATGGACAGCGCGTCCCCGTCGCCGGTGACCACCCAGACGCTCAAGTCGCGCCGGGAGGAGGCGAGTCCGGTGGCGATGGCCGGGGCGCGGCCGTGGATGGAGTGCATCCCGTAGGTGTTCATGTAGTACGGGAAGCGCGACGAGCAGCCGATGCCGGAGACGAAGACGACGTTCTCGCGGGCGAGTCCCAGCTCGGGCATGAAGGACTGGACGGCGGCCAGGACCGCGTAATCACCGCAGCCGGGGCACCAGCGCACCTCCTGGTCCGTCTTGAAGTCCTTCATCGACTGCTTGGTGTCGGACTTGGGGACCAACGACAGGG
>NZ_JAPVLS010000273.1:0-1027 GCF_027158125.1 Streptomyces sp. H39-C1 | reverse complement strand
GATAGGTACCAGGGCGGACGCCGCGCAGCAGCAGCCGCGCGCCGCCGGCCGCGACGGCGACCCGGCCGGCCGAGCTGACGCACAGCACCCAGCCCAGTGCCACCCACCACCAGGACACGGCGGGCGCCCACGGGAAGTCCCCGTACCGGGCGAGCACGTTGTTCAGCGCGGCGACGCCCACGGCCCAGCGCGGCCCCGAGATCGTCAGCAGCGGAAGCATCAGCGCCACCTGTACGGCACCGGCGCGGCGCGGGGTGGGCTGTACGGTCCGCACGGCGCTCTCACGGGCGTCCGACGCCTCCAGGACGCGGGCCAGCGCGCCCAGCGACGGGTTCTGGTAGATGTCGCTGACGGAGACGTTGGGGAAGCGCGCCCGGATGAGGGCGACCAGGCGGGCGGCGCCGAGGCTGCTGCCGCCGATCGCGAAGAACTCGGCGTCGGCGGTGCCGACGGAGGTGCCGAGGATCTCGGCCCACTGTTCCGCGAGCCACCCCTCGGTGCCTTCCAGCGGGCCCTCCTGCCCGGAGGTGTCCACGGTGGGCAGCGGCCAGGGCAGCGCGGCCCGGTCGACCTTGCCGGAGGTCCGGGTGGGCAGGGTGTCGACCACCGCGATGAGCGGCACGAGCGAGGCGGGCAGCGCCTCGCGCAGCCGGCGCAGCGCGTCGACGGGGTCGAACACCCCGCTGACGGCGCCCACTTCAGCCTCACCGGCCTGGGCCTCGTCGGTCTGGGCCTGGTCTGTCTGGGTTTCGTCGGCTCGGGTTTCGTCGGTTTCGGACGGCTCGCCGGCCTGCGCCGCGCCGTCGGGGGCCTTGTCGTCGCCGACCGGGGTGTCACCGGCCGTGTCCTGCGCCGCGCTCACCACATAACCGACGAGGATCTGGTTGCCGCCCCGGGTGGTGCGGACGGCGGCCGCGGCACCGGCGACGTTCGGCAGCGCCTGCAGCGCCGCGTCGACCTCGCCGAGTTCGATCCGGCGGCCGCCCAGTTTGATCTGCTCGTCCGCCCTGCCGACGAACAGCAGCCC
>NZ_JAPVLS010000272.1:0-1057 GCF_027158125.1 Streptomyces sp. H39-C1 | reverse complement strand
TATTGGGCCCAGTTTGTACTAACTCGCTGTGTCTTCCTGCCGCCCATTTCCCAGCGCCCGGCGCGGTGCAATCAGCGGCTCATCGGCTGCGCCGTCGGCCGCCAGGAGTGCACCCGGGTCGCCACCTTCGGCGGGCAGTCGACGTGCGCCGGCACTCTCCGGCGGCGTGCTCCTGGTGGTGCTCGGGCCGGTGCCGAGAGTGCGTCGTGTGTGGCTCATCCCGGTAGTCTCCCGCGCCTTTTGGGCAGCAAAAAAGCCGCCCGTGGGCGGCTCGGTATCGGCAACGAAGGTGTCGATACCTTAGCACTCACAAGATCATTTGCGCGTAGCAAGAGGTGTGCCTCGCTCTTGCTGTTCGCTCGCGCTTCGCTCCGGCTCATCAGGAATGCCTGGGTGTGGTCTGTACTGCGCTTTGTACTGGGCCTCCCTGGAGGGGAGGTCCCTTGGTCCCTACCTGCTGTTGGATCACTGGCCATCGGATCGTGATGCAAGGGTGTGCAGGATTCCGTTCGAGGCTCGTTCGATTGGGCGGGACATCTCTTGCAAGTCGGCTGGACACCTCTGGCACTTTTGATCCGGCGGGCATCTGCGCGTGCTCCTGGTGCTCGTCGGCGTACGTCATCTCGGTGACGTACGGCGGGCGGTGGTGACGTACGCGGGCATGGCGGTCGGGGTCGATCCGGCGGAAAGTCCGGCGGGCGGGCGAGCGGGCCCGCTGCGCAATAGCCCTGCGCAATCGCCGGTCCCGTCTCCATAGCCGTGCGCAATCGTCGCCGAACGTTTCCGCAGGTCGGAACCGAAACCGCCATCTCGTGCACCCCGGTCGGACCGAAACCGCCAAACGGTGCACCCCCCGGTCTGCGCAGTGCTGCGCGTCGCGGCGGCCGACGAGGTGCCGGCACCCTGGGTGGCAGGCTGGCGCCATGAAAACCGAGACTCCCCGTGGGGACGGTGGCGCGAAGCTCTGCGCTTGGTGCGGCGGGACGATCCGCCAGGGCGGCATCGGTCGGTCCCGCGACTACTGCAAGGCGGGATGCCGTCAGCGGGCGTACGAGGA
>NZ_JAPVLS010000271.1:0-1064 GCF_027158125.1 Streptomyces sp. H39-C1 | reverse complement strand
CGGGCTCGACCTGACCGTCGCACCGGGCGGCGGCCCCGCCAACACCGCGGTCGCGCTGGCCCGGCTCGGCACGCCCACCCGGTTCCTCGGCCGGCTGTCGGGCGACGTCTTCGGCCGGCTCTTCCGCGAGCGACTGGCCGGCTCCGGCGTCGACCTGACCGGCTGCCCCGACGCTGCCGAGCCCAGCACGCTCGCCGTCGCCGACCTCGACGCGGCCGGCCGGGCCCGCTACACCTTCCACGCCGAGGGCACCGCCGACTGGCAGTGGACGGCGGCCGAGCTGACGGCCGGGCTGCCCGCCGACCCGGCCTGTCTGCACACCGGCTCCCTCGCCCTCGTGCGCGACCCCGGCGCCGGCCGCGTCGAAGAGCTCCTCGACGACCTCCGCCCCCGCACCACCATCAGCATCGACCCGAACGTCCGACCGGGCCTCGTACCCCCCGACCGCTACCGGCAGCGGCTGTCCCGCTGGTGCGCGGCGGCCGACATCCTCCGCCTCAGCGACGACGACCTCGCCCACCTCCACCCCGGCACCCCGCTGGAAAAGGCCTGCGACGAATGGCACGCCCTCGGCGTCCCCCTCGTCGTCATCACCCTCGGCCCCGAGGGCGCCCTCGCCTCCCTCGACGGCGAACGACTCCACGTACCGGCCCAGCGGTGCGACGTCGTCGACACCGTCGGAGCGGGCGACGCGTTCATGGCGGGCCTGCTGCACCATCTGCACGGCGCGGGCCACCTCGGCGGCCGCCTCACCGCCCTCACTCCTGCGGACGTCCAGAAGGCGGTCACCCTGGGGACCGCAGTGGCTGCCGCCACCTGCGCGGTACAGGGCGCGAACCCGCCCTGGCCGCATCAGCTCTAACGCTGCGCCGCGCGCCTCCGGCGGTGGTGGGGGTACGTCAGCGTCCGCGACGCCGCTGCGCCACGCGCCTCCGGCGGGGGTGCGGGTACGTCGGCGCCCGCAGCGCCGTTGCGCCACGCGCCTCCGGCGGTGGTGGGGGTACGTCGGCCCCTGCCGCGCCGTTGCGCCTGCGGCGGGCTTTCCCCACCCACCCGCCCTTACC
>NZ_JAPVLS010000270.1:0-1071 GCF_027158125.1 Streptomyces sp. H39-C1 | reverse complement strand
CTAGGGCGTGTGTGGGGTTGTGATCAAGGCTGTGATTCGAGGTGTCGGATCCAGAGGAGGCCGGCACATAATTCGAGTCCGGCCTGGTAGCTTTCGGGTTTTTTGTCGTAGCGGACGGCGAGGCCGCGCCAGTCCTTGATCTTGTTGATGGTGCGTTCGACGCTGTTGCGGAGCTTGTACAGCTGCTTGTCCCAGGTGACGGGCCGCCCGCCGCGTGAGCCGCGGTTCTTGCGGTGGGCGGCCTGATCCTTCTTCTCGGGGATGACCGCTTTGATCCGACGTTTACGCAGGTGGGAACGGTTCTTGCGGGACGAGTACGCCTTGTCGCCCGCGACTGCGTCGGGCCGGGTGCGGGGTCGACCGACTGGGCCGGGGACGCGGATCTTGTTCAGGACGGGGATGAACTGCGGACTGTCCCCGGCTTGCCCCGCGGTGATCTTGAGGGAGAGGGGCAGGCACTGCGGCACGCAGGACAGGTGCGTCTTGGTGGTCAGTCCGCCGCGGGAACGCCCCAGGTCAGCGGCGGCGAGCCGGGCCTTGCGGCGACGCCTCACCCGTCGTCGTTCCTCCCGCTCCGGGTCCGGTTGTCCGTCTTGTTCCTGGCTGGTGCCCCTTTTTCTGCGGCGGCCTTCTCCAACGCGTCCAGGATCTCGGGCTCCACGATCATCCCGGCAGCATCGTGATGGGCCCGGACCGTAGTCGAGTCCACGCTGACCAGCGACAAGTCCACCAAGCCCCGCTTCGCCGCCTCGGCGATCGCACCCTGGAACACCGCGGTGAACACCCCGGCATCCCGCCACTGTCGAAACCGGCCGTAAACGGTCGACCAGTGCCCGAACCGTTCGGGCAACTCCCGCCATTTCGCCCCGTTCCTGAACCGCCACACGACGCCCTCGAAGTGCGCCCGCAGGTTCTCCGGGTACGGCCCGTACTCACCGACCGGCAGGAACGGAGAGACGAACTCCCACTCAGCATCCGAAAGTTGAGGTCGAGACACCCCACCGTTCTACCCCAAAGCCCCCGCCCCTACCGCCCGGGGACCCACGAGATCACAACCCCACACACGCCCTA
>NZ_JAPVLS010000026.1:0-106286 GCF_027158125.1 Streptomyces sp. H39-C1 | reverse complement strand
GCCCCCACCCGCCCGCCCCCCCCGTCCCCCCGGAAGGGAACAGCGTGACGAAGACCGCACAAGTCCGTGCCGAGGCACCTCCGTTCACTCTCGTGGCGACCCTGGCCGGGCTGTCCGCGCTCGGCCCGCTGTCGATCGACATGTACCTCCCCGCGCTGCCCGAGCTCGGCAGGGACCTCGGCGGCGGCGCATCCCTGATCCAGCTCACCCTCACCGCCTGCCTCGTCGGGCTCGCGCTCGGCCAGGCGGTGGCAGGCCCCGCCAGCGACCTGCTGGGACGGCGCCGGCTGCTGCTCGGCGGCGTCATCGGCTACACCGTGGCGTCGCTGCTGTGCGTCATCGCGCCGAACGTCTGGTTCCTGATCGCGTTCCGGCTGCTCCAGGGCGCCTCGGGCGGCACCGCGATCGTGATCGCCCGCGCCGTGGTCCGGGACCGCAACGAAGGGGCCGCGGCGGCCCGCTTCTTCGCCAGCCTCGTCCAGGTCAGCGCGCTCGCGCCGATCGTGGCGCCCCTGGCCGGCGGGGCGCTGCTCCAGATCATGCCCTGGCGCGGGCTGTTCGCCGTCATCACCGGGCTCGGCGCGGTGCTGGTCGTCGTCGTGTACCGCGGCATGCCCGAGACGCTGGCCCCCGAGGACCGGCGCGGCGACGGGCCCAAGGCCGTGCTCGTGACGTTCGGCAAGCTGGCCGCCGACCGGGCCTTCGCCGGCTACATGCTCACCGGCGGGCTGGCCTTCGCCGCGATGTTCACGTACATCTCCGGATCGCCGTTCGTGATCCAGGAGGTCTACGACCTGCCCCAGCTGGCGTTCGCCGGCATCTTCGCGGCGAACGGCGCGGGCATCGTCATCGCCGGCCGCGTCGGCGCCCGGCTGCTGGACCGGCACGGCTCCCGCCGGCTGCTCGGCATCGGTCTGACCATCGCCGCCGTCGGCAGTCTGACCGTGGTGAGCTCCCTGGCGGCCGGGCTCTGGACGCTGCTGCCCGGCCTCTTCCTGGTGGTCGCGCCGATCGGGCTCATCCTGCCGAACTCGATGGCCCTCGCACTGTCCGGCCGCCCCCCGCGGATGGCGGGCACCGCCTCCGCCCTCATGGGGCTGGCCCAGTTCGCCCTCGGCGGCCTCGCCGCCCCGATGGCCGGCCTCGGCGGTTCCGACACCTCGGTCCCGATGGCCCTGGTCATCGCCGGCCTGAGCCTGTCCGCCCTCGCCGCCTTCCGGCTGACCCCGCGGCCGCCGGTGACGGCCTGAACCCCTGGCCCGGTGAGCCTCGCCGACCGTTGCCAGAGATCGTCCGGCAACAAGCGGAACGCGTGGTGCGGAGTCAAGGGCCGCACTGCGCGGAAATCACGGCGGTCCAGGGTGAGTACGGCATCGCTGCGGTACTCGGCGGCCAGAGCCACGTTCACCGCGTCCGCGAGGTCCAGGTCCAGGTCGGCGTAGCGCCGTTGGACGGCTTGCGCCGTGCGCTAACGCATGTACTTTTCGTCCGATACGGAGTGTGAGCGGGTCAGCACTCGATGACGTTGACCGCGAGGCCGCCGCGGGCGGTCTCCTTGTACTTCACCTTCATGTCGGCGCCGGTCTCCTTCATGGTCTTGATGACCTTGTCGAGAGACACGTGGTGCCGGCCGTCGCCGCGCATGGCCATTTTGGCGGCCGTGATGGCCTTCACCGCGGCCATGCCGTTGCGCTCGATGCACGGGATCTGGACGAGGCCGCCGACCGGGTCGCAGGTGAGGCCGAGGTTGTGCTCCATGCCGATCTCGGCCGCGTTCTCGACCTGCTCGGGGGAGCCGCCCAGCACCTCGGCGAGGGCGCCGGCCGCCATCGAGCAGGCGGAGCCGACCTCGCCCTGGCAGCCGACCTCGGCGCCGGAGATGGAGGCGTTCTCCTTGAAGAGCATGCCGATCGCGCCGGCGGCGAGCAGGAAGCGGACGACGCCCTCCTCGTCCGCGCCGGGCACGAAGTTCATGTAGTAGTGCAGAACGGCCGGGATGATGCCGGCCGCGCCGTTGGTGGGCGCGGTGACGACGCGGCCGCCCGCGGCGTTCTCCTCGTTCACGGCCATCGCGTAGAGGGTGACCCACTCCATCGCGAGAGCGGCCGGGTTGCCCTCGGCGCGCAGCTGGCGGGCCGAGTTGGCGGCGCGGCGGCGGACCTTGAGGCCGCCGGGGAGTATGCCCTCGCGGGACATGCCGCGCGAGACGCACGCCTGCATGACGCCCCAGATCTCCAGCAGCCCGGTACGGATCTCGGCCTCGCTGCGCCAGGCCTTCTCGTTCTCCAGCATCAGGGCGGCGATCGACAGGCCGGTGTCGCGGGAGAGCCGCAGCAGTTCGTCGCCGGTGCGGAAGGGGTGGCGCAGCACGGTGTCGTCGAGCTTGATCCGGTCCTGGCCGACCGCGTCCTCGTCGACGACGAAGCCGCCGCCGACCGAGTAGTACGTCTTCTCCAGGAGGGGCGCGGCGTCCGCGTCGTAGGCGAAGAGCGTCATGCCGTTGGCGTGGTACGGCAGCGAGCGGCGGCGGTGCAGGATCAGCTGGGACGAGGCGTCGAAGGGGATCTCGTGGGCGCCGAGCAGGTTGAGGCGGCCGCTGGTGCGGATCCGCTCCACCTCGGCGTCGGCGGTCTCGACGTCGACCGTGCGGGGCGAGTGGCCCTCCAGGCCCAGCAGGACCGCCTTCGGGGTGCCGTGGCCGTGGCCGGTGGCGCCCAGCGAGCCGAAGAGCTCGGCGCGGACGGCGGAGGTGTGGGCGAGCAGGCCCTCGTTCTTGAGCCGGTGGGCGAAGATCCCGGCGGCACGCATGGGTCCGACGGTGTGCGAGCTGGACGGGCCGATACCGATCGAGAACAGGTCGAAGACCGAGATGGCCACGAGAAACTCCTTGGTTGCGCAGACGCCGTTGTCTGCCGGGTGGTGCGCGGGACAGGTGGTGCGGGAGGCATGGTGCGGGGCACCGGCTCACCTTCCAGTGTGCGCGGTGCCCCGACCTGACGCGTACGACGGTCCGATTACAGTCCGGGGTACAGCGGGTGCTTCGCCGCCAGTGCGGAGACGCGGGCGGACAGGCTCTTGGCCAGGTCCTCGTCGAAGTCCGGCTTCAGGACCTCGGCGATGATGTCGGCGACCTCGGTGAAGTCCTCGGTGCCGAAGCCGCGGGTGGCCAGCGCCGGGGTGCCGATCCGCAGCCCCGAGGTGACCATCGGGGGACGCGGGTCGTTCGGGATGGCGTTGCGGTTGACCGTGATGCCGACCTGGTGGAGCCGGTCCTCGGCCTGCTGCCCGTCGAGCTCGCTGCTGCGCAGGTCGACCAGGACCAGGTGCACGTCGGTGCCGCCGGACAGCACCGAGACGCCGACCTCGGTCAGGTCCGGCTGGACCAGCCGGTCGGCGAGGATCTTGGCGCCTTCGAGGGTACGGACCTGGCGGTCCTTGAACTCGTCGGTGGCCGCGGCCTTGAAGGCCACCGCCTTGGCCGCGATCACGTGCTCCAGCGGGCCGCCCTGCTGGCCGGGGAAGACCGCGGAGTTGATCTTCTTGGCGTACTCGGCCTTGGAGAGGATCACGCCACCGCGCGGGCCGCCCAGGGTCTTGTGGGTCGTGGTGGTGACCACGTCCGCGTACGGCACGGGCGAGGGGTGCAGCCCGGCCGCGACGAGGCCCGCGAAGTGGGCCATGTCGACCATCAGGAGGGCGCCGACCTCGTCCGCGATCCGGCGGAACTCGGCGAAGTCGAGCTGGCGGGGGTAGGCCGACCAGCCCGCGATGATCAGCTGCGGACGGTGCTCCCTGGCGAGGCGCTCGACCTCCTCCATGTCCACGAGGCTGGTCTTCTCGTCGACGTGGTAGGCCGCGACCTTGTAGAGCTTGCCGGAGAAGTTGATCTTCATGCCGTGGGTGAGGTGCCCACCGTGCGCCAGATCCAGGCCGAGGATGGTGTCGCCCGGCTTGATCAGGGCGAACATCGCGGCGGCGTTGGCCTGGGCGCCGGAGTGCGGCTGCACGTTCGCGGCCTCGGCGCCGAACAGCGCCTTGACCCGCTCGATGGCGAGCGTCTCGATGACGTCGACGTGCTCGCAGCCGCCGTAGTAGCGGCGGCCGGGGTAGCCCTCGGCGTACTTGTTGGTGAGGACCGAGCCCTGGGCCTCCAGGACGGCGACCGGCGCGAAGTTCTCCGACGCGATCATTTCGAGGGTGGACTGCTGACGGTGCAGCTCGGCGTCGACGGCGGCGGCGACGTCCGGGTCGAACTCATGAAGGGAGCTGTTCAGGAGCGACATGGGATCTTCCTGGTCGAGGTCGGTTTCGAGCTCCGGACCCGGGGGCCCGGATCGAGGTCCGGGAGGGATCAGCCGCCGGTGAAGGCGGAGTACTCCTCGGCGGAGAGCAGGTCCGAGGGCTCCTCCGTCGTCTTCACCTTGAACAGCCAGCCGCCCTCGAAGGGGGCCGAGTTGACGAGGGAGGGATCGTCGACGACGTCCTGGTTGACGTCCGTGACCTCGCCGGTTACCGGGGAGTACAGGTCGCTGACCGACTTGGTCGACTCCAGTTCGCCGCAGGTCTCGCCGGCGGTGACGACGGCTCCGACCTCCGGGAGCTGGACGAAGACGACGTCGCCGAGCGCGTCGGCGGCGTGTGAGGTGATGCCCACGGCGGACACTCCGGCCTCAGAGGCGGAGAGCCACTCGTGCTCCTTGCTGTAGCGCAGCTGCTGGGGGTTGCTCATAACGGAATTCTCCCGGATGTGAAGGGGTGCTCGCGCAGGGGTGGGCGGGTCGGTCAGCGCTGGCGCTTGTAGAAGGGCAGCGCAACCACCTTGTGCGGCTCTTGAGCGCCACGGATGTCGACGGCCACGCCCTCGGTGCCGGGCGTGGCGTGGGCCGCGTCGACGTAGGCGATGGCGATCGGCTGTCCGAGGGTCGGGGAGGGCGCACCGGAGGTGACCTCGCCGATCACGGCGCCGCCGGCGGCGGTGACCGCGAACCCGGCGCGCGGGACCCGGCGGCCCTCGGCGACCAGGCCGACCAGCTTGCGCGGCGGCTGCGCGGCGGCCCGCTCGGCGGCGGCGGTGAGCGCGGTGCGCCCGACGAAGTCGCCCGGCTTGTCGAACTTCACGACACGGCCGAGCCCGGCGTCGAACGGCGTGGTGGCGGTGGTCAGCTCATGCCCGTAGAGCGGCATGCCGGCCTCCAGGCGCAGCGTGTCGCGGCAGGACAGGCCGCACGGGATGAGGCCGACGCCGGCACCCGCCTCGGTGATCGCCTTCCACAGCGCCTCGGCGTGCTCGGGCGCCACGAAGAGCTCGAAGCCGTCCTCGCCGGTGTAGCCGGTACGGGCGATCAGCGCGGGGACGCCCGCGACGGTGCCGGGCAGGCCCGCGTAGTACTTGAGCCCGTCCAGGTCGGCGTCGGTCAGGCCCTTCATGATGCCGGGGGACTCGGGGCCCTGGACGGCGATCAGCGCGTACGCGTCGCGGTCGTCGCGGACCGTGGCGTCGAACGCCGCGGCGCGCTCGGTGACGGCGTCCAGGACGACCTGGGCGTTGCCGGCGTTCGCGACGACCATGTACTCGTCCTCGCCGAGGCGGTAGACGATCAGGTCGTCCACGATCCCGCCGTCCTCGGCGCAGATCATCGTGTAGCGGGCCCGGCCGACCGCGAGGGCCGAGATGTGGCCGACGAGCGCGTAGTCCAGCGCTTCGCCCGCCTGGGGACCGGTGACGGTGATCTCGCCCATGTGCGAGAGGTCGAACAGCCCGGCGCGCGTGCGGACGGCGGTGTGCTCGTCGCGCTCGCTGGCGTAGCGCAGCGGCATGTCCCAGCCGGCGAAGTCGGTCATCGTCGCGCCGAGCGCACGATGCAGGGCGTCGAGCGCGGTACGGCGCGGGGCGTCGGTGGGCGGCTGGCTCATCAGTCGGGCTCCCGGTGCAGGCGTGGCGAGACTCTCATGGCAATGACAAAGAATGACGAAACCCCGAAGGAAGGGGCCTCCCCATCTGTCATCGGAACCTGAGAGGTTCACCGCGGCCTGGTGGGGCCCCGGCTTGCACCTTGGGTGGGTCGGACCGTGAACGGGCCCGACCGCTTTTCAGATGTGCCTCGCCCGCGCGGTGACTGTGCCTGAGAGATTCAAGGGAGGACTTGCTCCTTCGGCGCCCTGCTCATGATGGCAGGGACTCTCCCGCGCGGCCTCGAACGGCCAGTATGCAAGTTGTGGCGCTCATCATTGCATGCGGCGGAAGCCACCGGGCCTCTGGGGAAACCCTTTGCTTGCCATTACCCTCTCTTTACTGACAGTGGCCGGGTTCCACCGGGGCCCGGTCGAGGCCGAGGCCGGCAGGCCGGCCTCGGGGAGGCGGGGGCTGTGCAGGGGGACGAGCGGTGGGCCGGGACGACGCTGCGCTACCCGGCGGGGGACGTGCTGGTCGTGTCGGGACTGCCGGGCAGCGGCAAGAGCACGCTCATGCGGCGCGCGGTCGACGAACGGGACGGCGCAGGGGATCCCGGAGGAGCGGTCCGCCGGATCGACTCGCAGGACGTACGGCTGCACTGGGAGGCGCTGATGCCGGCCCTGCTCCCGTACGCGGCGTACCGCCCGCTGGTACGGCTCGACCACTACGCGAGGCTGCGCCGGGCGCTGCGCACCGGCGCCAGCCTCGTCGTCCACGACTGCGGCTCGCTGGCCTGGGTACGGCGCTGGCTGGCCCGGGACGCCCGGCGCCGCGGCCGGGGGCTGCACCTGCTGGTGCTGGACGTCCCGGAGGACGCCGCCCGCGCCGGCCAGCTCGCGCGCGGGCGGATGGTGTCCGGGTACGCCATGGCCCGGCACCGCAGGGCCGCCCGGCGGCTGGTGGCGCTGGCCGGGCCCGGCGGACGGCCCGACGGCTGTGTCTCCGCGCTGCTTCTGGACCGGCCCGCGGCGGGTGCGGTGCGGCGGATAGTCTTCGGCGGCGGCCGGGCCGGATCCGAGGCGTCACCGGTGGCCGTTACCGCGGATCAGGGCAGTTGCCAACCGGGTTACCGCTAGGGTTCCGGCAGGGCGGCAGACGTCGGGAACGGCGGTCGCCGGCCGCACGCAGCAGACACTCAGGCCCTATCCCGCGAGGCACAGCGCAGGGAACACGCAGCTTCCGCCGCCCCCGGCCACCGCTGGAGGCGCCCCCGGCCCGGCCGACGCATGGCCGGCCAACGAACTCGAAGCCGTCCTCGCAGCGAGCGTCGGCACTCCGGGTGTGAACGCCCGGCTCCTCGAAGTGCTCGGCCGCTCCCAGCTGTGGGTTCCGCTGCCCAACGGCGGCGGGCCCGGCAGCCGGGACCTGGACCTGCCGTCCTTCGAGATCGACGGCACCCTGTACATACCGGTGTTCAGTTCCGAGCACCAGTTCCTGCGGGCCGCCCAGGGGATGGCCTGCACCGTCGCACCGGCCCGCGAGTTCGCCCGCGGGCTGCCCCCGGAGGTCGGCATCGCCGTCAATCCGGGCGGGACGGCCGGGATCCCGCTGCCGCCCCCCGCCGTCCAGGACCTCTGCCGGTCCGACCGCGACCCGCGGTCGGCGACCGGCGGCCGGGTCCGGCTGTGGGAGCCCGAGCCGGACGACGAGCCGGTCGACTTCCTCGCCGCCGCCGCGGGCGAGTTCGCGGTCACCCCGGTGGTGCTCTCCGCGCGGCGCGCGGTGGCCAGCGTCGAGGGCGCGCCCCCGCAGCTGTTCGTCGGCGTCGAGCTGGACCGCTGGCAGGACGAGGACCGGGCCGCCGCGATGGACGCGCTGGGCCGCGCACTCGGCGCCGTACCGCTGCCGCTGCCGGTGCAGCTGGTATTGCTGGACATCGCCCAGGACCCCGTCGGCGACTGGATGCTGGAGCGGGTCCGGCCCTTCTTCGGACGGGACTGAGCCCGTGCGCTGTCTGCGGGGGCGCACAACCTGGTTTGATGGCGGGCGGTGCACAGGCGTGCGCCGGACCCGGTGACACCGGTGACGGAGAGAAGGGGCGGACCCACGTGATCGCGGGCGCGCAAGGCGGTGCGGCGGCAGCCGGCCACGTCGAGCAGATGCTTCGACAGGTGGCGCCCGGACGATTCGACGCCTACGAGGATCTGCTCGTGTCGCTGGCCGGCGGCCAGGTCTGGATGCTGCTGTGGCACGGCTCACCCGGATCACCGGACGCCCAGTACGGGAACATGGAGATCGACGGCTACGGCTACGCGCCGGCCGTCACCTCCCCCCAGGAGCTCGCCACCAGCGGCTGGAACCGGGCCCATGAGATCGTCCAGGGCCGCGACATCGCGACCGCCCTGTTCCCCGAGCGCTGGGGACTGTGGCTGAATCCGCACGCCCCCGGCGGCGGCGTCGGCATCCCCTGGCTCGACCTGCGCCGGATCGCCACCGGCCTCGAACGGCTGCCCGCCGGACCGCTGCAGATCGGCGAGCCCGCCCTGCAGATCCCGCAGTTCTACGCCCTGCTCTCGCAGCACGCCCACCGGACGCCGGCCGTACGGTCGCTGCGCCGCGCCTGGGTGCAGCCCGCGCTGGGCGAGCCGTATCTCGCCATCGGCCTGGACATGTACGACTCCTCGCCACAGGCGGTGGAAGCGGTACGCCTGATGATGCAGCAGTCGATCAGCGGAGTGCCGGACGGGCTGGCCGTCTCCACGGTCGCCATGGCGGACGAGTACGACCCCGTCGCCATGTGGATGCGGATGAACGGCCAGCCCTTCTTCGACCGTGAGGCGCACGCCGCCTCGGGCCCGGCCCCCGCGGCCGCCTGGGGCTGGCCGCAGCAGGGCTGGCCGCAGGGCCAGGCGCCCCGCTAGGGGCCGGTCGAGGGTTCGCTACGCGCCGCTGAGCGCCGCGCCGATGAGGCCGAGCGGCGGGCTGCCGAGGTCCAGCAGCGCGCCGTGGAAGCGTTCCAGCGAGAAACCGGACCCCCAGTCGCGGCGGGCCCGCTCGCGTAGTCGCATGATCTCCAGCTTGCCCCAGGTGTAGCGCCCGTAGGCGGCGTCGAAGGTGCCGCGGCGGGCCTCGGAGGCGGCGCCGGCGCGGGCCAGGTGGGCATCGCGCATGAAGAGCTCGGTGGCCTCGTCGACCGTCATCGCGCCGGTGTGCAGACCGATGGCGCAGGACAGCCGGGTGACGCGTACCAGCGCCTCCAGGGCCACCCCGATGGCGAACCGCGGGTCGCGGGCCCGGAAGCCCTCTTCGAGGCAGACCTCCTCGACGTAGTGCGCCCAGCCCTCGCAGAAGGACAGCGAGTGCAGGACCCGCCGGACGGGCGTGGGCGCGCGGCGCAGTGAGCGCCCGTGCGCGAAGTGGCCGGGGGCGACCTCGTGCACGGTGATCGAGGGGAGGCTGGTGCGGCTGAAGACGGTCAGCCACTCCTCACGCTCGGAATCCGGCCAGTCCGGCTCCGGCGGGGTGACGTGGTACCAGGAGGCGGCGTCGGGTTCGCAGGGCGCGGCCCAGGACATCATCGCCATCGCCCAGCGGCGGGAGGGCGGTGCGGGGCCGACCAGGCAGTCGCCGTCGAGATGCGGCACCAGCCGCTTGGCCCGGGTGAACTCGATGACCTCCTCGGTCAGCCGGGCGGCCTCCGGGATGACGCCGTCGGCCGCCGGGTGGTCGGCGAGGAGCTCCGCGATCAGTTCGTCGACGTCGCGGTCCGGGTCGAGCGCGCGACAGGACTCGGTCAGCAGCTCCGTCAGCCGGTCCCGTTCGCGGGCCGCCTCGTCCGCCAGCGCCGTCAGGTCGACGGGCAGGCCCTCCTGACTGCCCATCAGGGCGGCCAGTGCGGCGCCGCCGAGCCGAGGGTCGGGATCGCCCGTCTTCGCCGCCCGGGCCACATGCGCCACCAGCCGCTCGTGCGCGGGGAGCGCCGCGGCGGCCTCGGGGCCCTGGTCCGGGTGGAGTCCCGCGGCCAGCCCGCGTACGGCGCCGAGGAGCGCGCCCGCGACCGGGGCGCTCACCCGGTCGAGCGAGCTGATCGCGGCGTCCACCGCCTCCGGCCACTGCGCCAGGTGCTTGAGCCGGGCGGCGGCGCGCTCCTGCCGGGGGGCGTACTCGCGGTCGTAGGAGGCCAGTTCCAGGTTGGACAGATGGGGGTACGGGTCGCGGCGGTGCAGCTCCAGCTCGCCGTACTGCACCTTCAGCGCGTTCTCGAAGACGGACAGGTGCGCGTCGTCATGGCGCTCGCGCGCGCCGTGCGGGGCCGGGCGCCCGCGCCGCGCGTGCGCGAGGGCGGACAGTCCGCGCCGGACGCCGGCGGGTGACAAATCCTGCACCCGCCCGTCGTACTCGTGCAGACCGGCCATTTCCCGGACAGTGGGGATCATCAGGTCGCACACCGCATGCAGCCGATCATTCATGTGCCGACGTTACATCCGGCGCGAGCCCCATAACGGACGATGATTCACCAGATCACAGTTGCGCATCCATTCGTTGTGAGGTCTGGCGGGTGATCGCGGACTGGATGAAGACTCTCGCCGCAAGGGGCTCGCGGCCCCGGCGAACACCTGCTCCGCCTGCACCAACAGCACCGCCTGCACCGCCTGTTTTCCCTGCAATTGAGCATGGCACAGCACCAGCAGCACGACTGATGAGTGAAGAGTAAAGCCGCTACAGCGGCGGGCGCGCGCCGGTTATCCGCCGGCGAGAGGGGTCAGTTTCACCATGACCGCACCGATCGAGACCACTGCCGCACAGGCCGGGGCGCAGCCCGAAGCCATTCTCAGTGGGGTCAAGAAGAGTCAGATCGAGGGACGTTCCCTCGGCCAGATCGCCTGGCTGCGCTTCCGGCGCGACAAGGTGGCCGTGGCCGGCGGCATCGTCGTGATCCTCCTGGTGCTGCTGGCCGTGCTGGCGAAGCCGATCGAGTCGATCTTCGGCCTGGACCCCAACGCGTTCCATCAGGACCTCGTGGACCCGGTGCTTCTCGCGCCCAAGGGCGCCTGGGGCGGCATGAGTTGGGAACATCCGCTCGGGGTCGATCCACAGTTCGGCCGCGATCTGCTGGCCCGGGTGATCGAGGGATCATGGGTGTCGCTGCTCGTGGCGACCGGCGCGACGATCCTGTCCAACGTCATCGGTACGGTGCTCGGCGTCATCGCCGGCTACTACGGCGGCTGGGTCGACAGCGTGATCAGCCGCATGATGGACACCTTCCTGGCCTTTCCGCTGCTGCTCTTCGCGATCTCCATTTCGGCTTCGCTGCAGGACGGCGCGTTCGGACTGGACGGACTTCCGCTCCGCATCTGCGTACTGATCTTCGTCATCGGATTCTTCAACTGGCCCTACATGGGTCGAATTGTGCGCGGGCAGACCCTCAGCCTGCGTGAACGTGAGTTCGTGGAAGCCGCCCGCAGCCTGGGTGCCCGCGGTCCGTTCATTCTTTTCCGTGAGCTGCTCCCCAACCTTGTGGCGCCGATCCTCGTGTATTCGACGCTGCTGATTCCGACCAACATCATTTTCGAGGCCGCACTGAGCTTCCTCGGGGTCGGAATCGCCCCGCCGCAATCGTCCTGGGGCGGCATGCTCACCAGCGCGATCGATCTCTACGAGGCCGATCCGCAATACATGATCGTGCCCGGCCTGGCGATCTTCGTCACGGTCCTGGCATTCAACCTGCTGGGCGACGGGCTGCGCGACGCCCTCGATCCCCGCAGCAAGTGACCCCGCGGCGCGACCTTCCGCGCGCGGCTGTGTATCTCCACCGAACGAGGGGGCTTTCCTCGGCATGAACAGCAGAAAAGCGACAGCGGTGCTGGCGCTTGCCACGGCTCTGGCCTTGGGAGCGTCCGCTTGCAGCAGCAGCGACAAGACCACCGACAAGGGAACGGGGACGAGCGCGGGTACCGACGCCGCCCTCACCCAGGTCGTCAACAAGAGTGACAAGGCCGGTGGGACGGTCTCGTACGAGCACTCCGACGTGCCCGACTCGCTCGACCCGGGGAACACCTACTACGGCTGGGTGCAGAACTTCTCCCGGCTGTACGGCCGCACGCTGGTCACCTTCAAGCCCGCCGCGGGCGCCGAGGGCCTGCAGATCGTCCCGGACCTCGCCACCGGTCTCGGCAAGGCCAGCGCCGACGCCAAGACCTGGACCTACACGATCCGCAAGGACGTGAAGTACGAGGACGGCACCCTCGTCACCTCCAAGGACGTCAAGTACGCGATCGAGCGCAGCAACTTCGCGCCCGAGGCGCTGTCCAACGGCCCGACGTACTTCAAGGCGTACCTGGTCGGCGGCGACGCGTACAAGGGTCCGTACAAGGACAAGAGCCCCGGCGGGCTCGCGTCCATCGAGACCCCGGACGACTCGACGATCGTCTTCCACCTGAGCAAGCCCTTCGCGGACTTCGACTACCTGGCGACGTTCTCGCAGACCGCACCCGTGCCGCAGGCCAAGGACACCGGCGCCCAGTACGTGAAGCACATCATGTCGACGGGCCCGTACAAGTTCGAGTCCTACGACGACGGCAAGAGCGCCGTCCTGGTGCGCAACCCGATGTGGTCGAAGGCGATCGACCCGCTGCGTCCCGCGCTCCCGGACAAGATCA
Source organism: Streptomyces sp. H39-C1 (assembly GCF_027158125.1). Classification (NCBI taxonomy): domain Bacteria; kingdom Bacillati; phylum Actinomycetota; class Actinomycetes; order Kitasatosporales; family Streptomycetaceae; genus Streptomyces; species Streptomyces sp. H39-C1. The sequence goes on along the minus strand of NZ_JAPVLS010000026.1, from coordinate 93,734 downwards.
CGATGAAGTTCAAGGTGAACGGCGTCACGATCGACAAGGACCTGCTGGCCGGCACCATCACGGTCGACGCGGCCGGCGCGGGTGTGCAGCCCGCGAGCCAGCCGTCGGTGCTGAGCGCGGCGAACAAGAAGAACACGGACAACTCGTACGCGGGAGCCACGTCCTACGTGGCGCTGAACGTGAACGTGAAGCCGTTCGACAACCCGGACTGCCGTAAGGCGGTCCAGTGGGCGATCGACAAGACCTCGGTGCAGACCGCCGCGGGCGGCAATGTGAAGGGCGACGTCGCCACCACGCTGCTGCCGCCGTCGGTCAACGGCTACAGCAAGTTCGACCTGTACCCGACCCCGGGCAACAAGGGCGACACCACGAAGGCCAAGGCCGCGTTGACCGCCTGCGGCCAGCCCGGCGGCTTCACCACCAACCTGTCGGCGCGTTCCGACCGGGCCTCCGAGATGGCGGCGGCGACGGCGATCCAGAACTCGCTGAAGGCTGTCGGCATCACGGTCAACATCAAGAGCTTCCCGGCCGGTAAGTACTTCTCCAACTTCGCGGGTGTCCCGGACTACGTCCACTCGCACGGCCTCGGCATGATGATGATGGCCTGGGGCGCCGACTGGCCGACCGGCTACGGCTTCCTCGACCAGATCATCGACGGCAGCGCCATCAAGCCCTCGGGCGGCAACAACCTGATGGAGCTGAACGACCCGACGATCAACAAGGCCCTGTCGGACGCCATCGCGAACACGGACAGCGCCGCCCGCACCAAGGCGTGGGGCGACATCGACAAGCTGACCATGGAGAACGCGTCCGTGGTGCCGCTGCTGTACCGCAAGAACCTGCTCTACCGGCCGCCGTCCGCGACCAATGTCACGGTCACGCAGGCCTTCCTGGGCATGTACGACTACCTGCTGATCAGCTCCTCCAAGTAATCGGAAGGCAGGTGAAGGCATCGGTGTCCGCCGGGCCGGGTGACCCCCGGCCCGGCGGGCCCGGCGCCGCACGGCTGTGACTGCGTACATCATTCGACGCGTGATCGCCGCTTTGCTGCTGCTGCTGGTCGTCAGCGCGGTCACATTCGCGATCTTCTTCCTTCTGCCGCGCCTCGGCGGGCAAACCACCACCCAGTTGGCCACCCAGTACGTCGGCAAGGACGCCAACCCCGAGAGCATCGCGGCGGTCAAGAAGAACCTCGGCTTCGACCTGCCGCTCTACGAGCAGTACTGGCACTTCATCAAGGCCATCGCCGTCGGGGCGAACTACAAGTTCGGCCCGGACGCGTCGGTCTGCCACGCGCCTTGCTTCGGCTACTCCTTCAAGAGCCACATCGAGGTGTGGCCCGAGCTGAAGTCCCGTATTCCGGTCACGTTGTCACTGGCCATCGGTGCCGCCGTGATCTGGGTGATCTCCGGGGTGGCCATCGGTGTGCTGTCGGCGCTCAAGCGCGGCTCGGTCTTCGACCGGCTGTCGATGGGTGTCGCGCTGGCCGGCGTCTCGCTGCCGACCTTCTTCACCGGAATGCTCGCGCTGGGCTTCTTCCAGTACAACTGGCACATCTGGGACAACGTCCAGTTCGTGCCCATCTCCGACGATCCGTTCCAGTGGGCCTGGAACCTGGTCCTGCCCTGGTGCAGCCTGGCCTTCCTCTACTCCGCCCTCTACGCGCGGCTCACCCGCGCCGGGATGCTGGAGACGATGGGCGAGGACTACATCCGCACCGCGCGGGCCAAGGGGCTGCGGGAGAGCAGGGTCGTCGCCAAACACGGGCTGCGGGCCGCGCTCACCCCGATCGTCACGATCTTCGGCATGGACTTCGGTCTGCTGATCGGCGGCGCCGTCATCACCGAGAACGTCTTCTCCTTCAAGGGGATCGGCGCCTACGCTGTCGACGGGATCAGGGACAACGACCTGCCCATCGTGCTCGGCGTGACCATGGTCGCGGCCTTCTTCATCATCATGTGCAGTCTCCTGGTGGACCTGCTGTACGCCGCTATCGACCCCAGGGTGAGGTACTCGTGAGCACCGCCGGCAGCGATCCGCTGCGGAAGGACAGCGACCGCGACCCGTTGCGCAAGGAGGACGGGCCGGCTCCGAGTGCGGGGGCCACGGTCGGCGAGCCGGTGCTCACCGCCCGGCCGGACACCGCGGAGGCCTTCCTGGCGGTACGCGATCTGAAGATCCACTTCAATACCGACGACGGCCTCGTCCGGTCGGTCGACGGGATCAGCTTCGATCTCCAGCGCGGCCGGACGCTCGGCATCGTCGGGGAGTCCGGCTCCGGCAAGTCCGTGACCTCGCTGGGCATCATGGGCCTGCACCGCACCGCCAAGGCCAGGATCTCCGGCGAGGTGTGGCTGGACGGCGAGGAGCTGATCGGCGCAGACCCCGACCGGGTACGGCGGCTGCGCGGCATGAAGATGGCGATGATCTTCCAGGACCCGCTCTCGGCGATGCACCCCTACTACACGGTGGGCGCGCAGATCGTCGAGGCCTGCCGGGTGCACCAGGACGTCAGCAAGCAGGTCGCCCGCAAGCGGGCGATCGAGATGCTGGACCGGGTCGGCATCCCCGAGCCGCACCAGCGGGTCGCCGACTATCCGCACCAGTTCTCCGGCGGTATGCGCCAGCGCGCGATGATCGCGATGGCGCTGGTCAACAACCCGGAACTGCTGATCGCCGACGAGCCGACGACCGCCCTGGACGTCACCGTGCAGGCGCAGATCCTGGACCTGATCCGGGACCTGCAGAAGGAGTTCGGCTCCGCGGTCATCATGATCACGCACGACCTGGGCGTGGTGGCGGAGCTCGCCGACGACCTGCTGGTGATGTACGCCGGCCGGTGCGTCGAGCGCGGTACGGCCGAGAAGGTCTTCACCGAACCGCAGCACCCGTACACCTGGGGCCTGCTGGGCTCCATGCCGCGCATGGACCGCGAGCGGACCGAACGGCTCAACCCGGTCAAGGGCGCCCCGCCCAGCCTGATCAACGTGCCGTCCGGCTGCGCCTTCCACCCGCGCTGCCCGTACGTCGGGCTCAACGGCGGTTCCAGCGAGACGATCGTGCCGGAGCTGCGGGAGACCGCGGCCGGGCACTGGTCGGCCTGCCACCTCGGCGAGCAGGACCGGGACCGGATCTGGACCGAAGAGATTGCGCCCAAGCTGTGAAGGACCAGGCCGTGCCTCAAGAAGACGTGAAGATCCCCCAGCAGTCCACCGCGGGGGCGGAGCCCCTGCTCAGGGTCACCGGCCTGGTCAAGCACTTCCCGATCACCAAGGGAATGCTGCGCCGGCAGGTCGGCGCGGTGCAGGCGGTCGACGGGATCGACCTGCAGGTGGCGGCGGGCCAGACGCTCGGCGTGGTGGGGGAGTCGGGCTGCGGCAAGTCCACCATGGGCCGGCTGATCACCCGGCTGCTCGAACCCACCGGCGGGAAGATCGAGTTCCAGGGCCGTGACATCACCCATCTGAGCGTGGGGGAGATGCGACCGCTGCGCCGCGATGTGCAGATGATCTTCCAGGACCCCTACTCCTCGCTCAATCCGCGGCACACCATCGGCACCATCGTCGGAGCGCCGTTCAAGCTCCAGAAGGTGGCGACGGAGTCGGGTGTGAAGAAGGAGGTGCAGAACCTCCTGGAGCTGGTCGGCCTCAACCCCGAGCACTACAACCGCTATCCGCACGAGTTCTCCGGCGGGCAGCGGCAGCGCATCGGGATCGCGCGGGCGCTCGCGCTCAAGCCGAAGCTGGTCGTCGCGGACGAGCCGGTCTCGGCGCTGGACGTCTCCATCCAGGCGCAGGTGGTCAACCTGCTGGACGACCTGCAGAGCGAGCTCGGGCTGACGTACGTGATCATCGCGCACGACCTGTCCGTCATCCGGCACGTCTCGGACCGGATCGCGGTGATGTACCTCGGCAAGGTCGTCGAGGTGGCGGACCGCGAGGCGCTCTACGGGCAGCCGATGCATCCGTACACCAACGCGCTGCTGTCGGCGGTGCCGGTGCCGGACCCGAAGCGGCGTACCGCGCGGCAGCGGATCCTGCTGACCGGCGATGTGCCGTCGCCGATCAACCCGCCGTCCGGCTGCCGCTTCCACACCCGGTGCTGGAAGGCGACCGAGGTGTGCTCCACGCAGGAGCCGCCGCTGATCGCGCTCGCCACGGGACACGAGGTGGCGTGCCACCACCCGGAGAACGCTCCGGCGAAGGCCCAGGAGAAGAACGCCCAGGGGAAGGGCGCGGAGAACGGCCCGGCGATCGGTAATCAGCCAACTGACCTTTAGTGCATGACCACTTAGCGAAAAGTCATGGTCATGACGAGGGGGGAGGGTGCAGAGTCGGCGCGTCACTGTTCGCGTCCGAAGGGCAGACCCCCATGGCACCCTCCCGTCCGGCCCGACTCCTCGGCACCGCACTCGCTGTCATCAGCGTCTCGGCCTGTCTGATCTCCGGCGCCCCCGCGTCGGCAGCCGCCTCGCACAGCCCCAAGCCCGGCGCCCCCGGCATCGGGGACCCGTACTTCCCCCAACTCGGCAACGGCGGCTACGACGTCGCGCACTACGGGCTCGACGTCTCCTACGACCCGGCCAGTGACCGGCTCGACGGCCGGGCGGCCGTCACCGCCCGCGCCAACCAGAACCTCTCCTCCTTCGACCTCGACCTGCAGCAGCTCACCGTCACCTCGGTCAGCGTGGACGGCAAGCCGGCGCGCTTCACCCGCAGCGGCGACGAGATCGTCATCACCCCGCGGCACGCGCTGCGCAAGGGGCAGGAGTTCACCACCACCGTCGTCTACGGCGGAGTTCCGGAGCCGCTGAGCGGCCCCATCGTCTTCGGTTCCAACTACGGGTGGATGAAGACCACCGACGGTGTCTTCGTCGCCTGTGAGCCGAACGCCGCCTCGACCTGGTTCCCCGGCAGCGACCATCCGGCCGACAAGGCCACCTTCGACATCCGGATCAGCGCCCCCAAGGGCCTCAAGGGCGTCTCGAACGGCGTGCTCACCTCCCAGTACGACAAGGGCTCGCGCACCGTCTCCACCTGGCGTGAGTCCCGGCCGATGGCCACCTACCTCGCGACCGCCACCATCGGGAAGTTCGACGTCAAGACCGGAACCACGCCGGGCGGCATACCGATCTACGTCGCCACCGACCCGGTCCTCGCCAACGGCCCGGTGGACGTCTACGCCGTCACCGCCGAGGCCACCGACTACTGGTCCCAGGTCTTCGGCCGCTACCCCTTCGAGGAGACCGGCGCGATCGTCGACGACATGCCGGAGGCCGGGTTCTCGCTGGAGGTGCAGTCCAAGCCCGCCTACTCCGCGGTCCGCAGCGAGTCCACGATCGTCCATGAACTGGCCCACCAGTGGTTCGGCGACTCGGTGAGCGTCGAGCAGTGGAAGGACATCTGGCTCAACGAGGGCTTCGCGACCTATGCCCAGTGGCTGTGGACCGAGCACCGGGGCACCCGCTCCGCCCACGACGCGTTCCTCGCCGCGTACAACGGCCGCCCCGCCACGGCCGCCTTCTGGCAGATCGACGTCGCCGACCCGCAGCGCGACACGATGTTCGCCGACGCCGTCTACACCCGCGGCGCGATGACGCTCCAGATGCTCCGCGAGAAGATCGGCGACGCCGCCTTCTTCAAGCTGCTCAAGACCTGGACCGCGCAGCACCGCTACGGCAACGCGAACACGGCCCAGTTCACCGCGCTCGCCGAGAAGGTGTCCGGACAGCAGCTGGACTATCTGTTCGGTACCTGGCTCTCCACGAAGGGCAAGCCGGCCCTGTCGTAGGAGACCATATGGCGTGATCTCGGAACTCTTCTCCCCCTCCGTCCAGCACACGCTCGATATCGTCGGCATCTTCGTCTTCGCGATCTCGGGCGCGCTGGCCGCCGTCCGCAAGAACTACGACGTGTTCGGCATGGCCGTGCTCGCCGAGGTGACCGCGCTGGGCGGGGGGATCTTCCGGGACCTGATGATCGGGGCGGTGCCGCCCGCCGCCTTCAGCGACCTCGGCTACTTCAGCACCCCGCTCTTCGCCACGGTGCTGGTGTTCTTCCTGCACCCCGAGGTCGAGCGGATCAACACCACCGTGAACGTCTTCGACGCCGCCGGCCTCGGCCTCTTCTGCGTGGCCGGCACCGTCAAGGCGCACGACTACGGCCTCGGCCTGGTGCCGTCCGCCGCCCTGGGGCTCGCCACGGCGGCGGGCGGCGGCGTGCTGCGCGACCTGCTCGCCAACGAGGTGCCGTCGCTGCTCCGCTGGGACCGCGACCTGTACGCGGTCCCCGCCATGGTCGGCTCGATCATGGCGGCGCTGCTGATCAAGTTCGACGCGCTCACCGGGTTCACCAGCGGCGCCGCGGTCGTCAGTGCCTTCCTGCTGCGGCTGTGCGCCATGTACTTCGGCTGGCGCGCGCCCCGCGCCTGGCACCGCAGGAGCAGGGCGACGAGCGAGGAGGAGGCGCGGCAGGCGATGTAGGGCGCCCGCCCGGGCTCCGGGCTACCGTCCCAGCGCCGCACCGCCGTTGATGTGCAGGATCTGGCCGGTGACGTACGCCGCCTCGGGGGAGGCCAGATACCGGATGGCCGCCGCGATCTCGCTGGGCGCGCCGGGCCGGCCGGTCAGGGTCTGGGAGACCCGCGACGCGACGAAGCCGGGCGTCGCACGGTCGCCGAAGAACTCGGTGTCGCCGACGAAGCCCGGCGCGACCGCGTTGGCCGTCACCCCGTCGGTGCCCAGCCGCTGCGCCAGCTCGAACGTGTAGGCGTGCAGGGCCGCCTTGGCGCCGCCGTAGGAGCCGGGGCCGCGGAGCGCGGCGATCGAGGACAGATGCACGATGCGCCCGCCGGGCCGCCGGATCTGCGGCAGCAGCGCCTCGGTCAGCAGCACCGCGGTGAGCACGTTGGCCTCGAAGTTCCTCCGGTAGCCGGCCGCGATCCCCTCCAGCGTCCCGTCCGAGGACGAGGCGACGTTGCCGCCCGCGTTGGTGACGATCACGTCGACCGGGCCGTCTCCTTCGACGAACCGCGCCGCGTCCCGTACCTGCTCCGGGTCGCTGAGGTCGGCGGCGGTCCAGCTGACCAGCCCGTCGCCGTGCGTGGCGTTGAGCTTGTCCGCCGTCTCCCGCAGCAGCTCGGCGCGCCGGCCGATGATGACGACCCGGTCGCCGTCGGCCGCGAACGCCTCCGCGGTCGCGAGCCCGATGCCTGTGCCCCCGCCGGACACCACTACCCGTCGTCCCACTGTGTACTCCGTCAGGTATATGAACTCGAGTCATGTCCTTGGTTGGAAACTAGGGAGCGGGCTCATCTGTGTCAAGGGTGTTCCGGTCGGTCGAATGAGGTCCAAGGAGCTGGACAAGACGGTGCTACTGGCGGGTAACATTCACGCCATGGCATATGCGGCAGCTCAGGCGACCATCGGGGACAGCGAATTCGACCGGGACACGGCGGTCGTCCCGCGACCCGGTGAACCCGGTGTCTACGACGCCGACCTCTCGGCGGGCTGGACCATCATCCAGGCCGTCAACGGCGGCTATCTGCTCGGCGTGATCGGCCGCGCCCTCCAGCAGGCGCTGCCGCACCCCGACCCCTTCACCGTCACCGCGCACTACCTCACCGCCTCCCAGCCAGGCCCCGCGACGATCCGCACCGAGACCGTCCGCGCCGGCCGCACCCTGTCCACCGGCCAGGCGTCGCTCTTCCAGACCGACGCGGAGGGCCGCGAGGTCGAGCGGATGCGGGTCATGGCGGCCTACGGCGACCTCGACGCACTGCCGGACGACGTGCGCACCGCCGCCGCCGTTCCGCCGATACCGCCCTACGAGGAGTGCTTCGGCGCCGACGCGGCGCCCGCGGGCGGCGGCGCCATCGCCGGCTCGACCGCCATCATCCAGCGCCTCGACCTGCGGCTCGACCCCGCCACCGCCGGCTGGGCGATCGGCGCCCCCTCCGGCAAGGGCGACATGCGCGGCTGGCTCGGCCTGGCCGACGGCCGCGACCACGACCCGCTCTCGCTGCTGCTCACGGTCGACGCCCTGCCGCCGACCGCCTTCGACCTCGGCATCAAGGGCTGGGTCCCGACCGTCGAGCTGACGGCGCACATCCGCTGCCGCCCCGCGCCCGGTCCGCTGCGCGTCTCCATCACCACCCGCAACCTGGCCGGCGGCTTCCTCGAGGAGGACGCCCAGGTCTGGGACAGCGCGGACCGCCTGGTCGCGCAGTCCCGTCAGCTCGCGCGGGCCCTTCTGTCCTGACCGTCGCCCGGGTCGGTCCCGACAGCCGGCCGGGCGACCGTAGAATCGGCGTCATCATGGCCTACCTCGACCACGCCGCCACCACGCCGATGCTGCCGGAAGCGGTGCGGACGATGACCGCGCACCTCACGGTCACCGGCAACGCCTCCTCGCTGCACGCACCCGGGCGGCGGGCCCGGAGAACCGTCGAGGAGTCCCGGGAATCGCTCGCCGAGGCACTCGGCGCCCGCCCCAGTGAGATCGTCTTCACCGGCGGCGGAACCGAGTCCGACAACCTCGCCGTCAAGGGCCTGTACTGGGCCCGCCGGGCCGAGGACCCGCGCCGGGTCCGGGTGCTGGCCAGCCCCGTCGAGCACCACGCCGTCCTGGACGCCGTCGACTGGCTCGTGGAGCACGAGGGCGCGCGCGTCGAGTGGCTGCCGGTCGACGCGTACGGCCGGGTGCATCCCGACGCGCTGCGCGAGGCGATCGAACGCGACCCCGGGACGGTCGCCCTCGCGACCGTGATGTGGGCCAACAACGAGGTCGGCACGATCATGCCGGTCCGCGAGCTGGCCGCGGTCGCCCGCGAGCACGGCGTCCCGCTGCACGCGGACGCGGTCCAGGCGTTCGGCCAGGTCGAGGTCGACTTCGCGGCCTCCGGACTCGACGCCATGACCGTGACCGGCCACAAGATCGGCGGCCCCTACGGCGTCGGCGCGCTCGTCCTGCGCCGCGAGCACACGCCCGTCCCGCTGCTGCACGGCGGCGGCCAGGAGCGCAGCCGCTCCGGCACCCTCGACGTCCCGGCCATCGCCGCCTTCGCGACGGCCGGGACGCTGGCCGCCGAGCGGCGTGAGCAGTTCGCCCGCGAGGTCGGCGCCCTGCGCGACGAGCTGGTGGCGAAGGTGCTCGCCGCCGTCCCGGAGGCCGTACTCAACGGCGACCCGGCCCCGGAGGGCCGGCTGCCGGCCAACGCGCACTTCACGTTCCCCGGCTGCGAGGGCGACTCACTGCTGCTCCTCCTCGACGCCCAGGGCATCGCCTGCTCCACCGGCTCCGCCTGCACGGCCGGCGTCGCGCAGCCCAGCCACGTCCTGATCGCGATGGGCCAGCCCGCCGACCGCGCCCGCGGCTCCCTCCGCTTCTCCCTCGGCCACACCACCACCCAGCCCGAGATCGACGCCCTGGCCGCGGCGATCGGCCCGGTGGTGGAACGCGCCCGCAAGGCCGGCCTCAGCTGACGTCCTGCGGACGGCTTCGGGAGGAAAGCGGCCGGGCTGATCCCGGCACGTTCAGCCGGCCCGGCGGAGCGGTTCCGGCTGGGCGCAGCCGCATCAGTCCCTGGGTCCAGTGACGTCAGCCTCTGCGGGCACCCCCGGACGAAGTCCGGGGGAGGACACCGATCGGCTCGGGGACGGCCCCAGCCACAACCAGCCCGCCCGGCGTTTGAGGGCGCCCTCCGCAGGCGCAGGAGACCCGCCGGGCTTCGGGTCGGACCCAGCCACGAAAGCCCGCCCGGCGTCTGAGGGCGCCCTTCCGGCCCGCGCCGGTAATCCCGTCGAACCGCGCCGGAGCCGCAACGTACTCTGGAGGGGTTATGACTGACTCCCCCCGCGACGCTCGTCGCCTGCGCGTCCTGGCCGCCATGAGCGGCGGCGTCGACTCCGCGGTCGCCGCGGCCCGCGCCGCCGAGGCCGGCCACGACGTCACCGGTGTCCATCTGGCCCTCTCGGCGAACCCGAAGTCCTTCAGGACCGGCGCCCGCGGCTGCTGCACGGTCGAGGACTCCCGTGACGCCCGGCGCGCGGCCGACGTCATCGGCATCCCGTTCTACGTGTGGGACCTGGCGGACCGCTTCCGTGAGGACGTCGTCGACGACTTCGTCGCGGAGTACGCGGCCGGCCGCACGCCCAACCCGTGCCTGCGCTGCAACGAGAAGATCAAGTTCGCGGCGCTGCTGGACAAGGCGATCGCGCTGGGCTTCGACGCCGTCTGCACCGGCCATTACGCGACCGTCGTGATCAACGACGACGGCACCCGTGAGCTGCACCGCGCCTCGGACGCCGCGAAGGACCAGAGCTATGTGCTCGGCGTGCTCGACGAGCGCCAGCTCGCGCACGCGATGTTCCCGCTCGGGGACACCCTCACCACCAAGGACGAGATCCGCGCCGAGGCCGAGCGCCGCGACCTGGCCGTCGCGAAGAAGCCGGACAGCCACGACATCTGCTTCATCGCCGACGGCGACACCCAGGGCTTCCTCGCGAAGCACCTCGGCAGCGCAGAGGGCGAGATCCTGGACGAGGACGGCACCAGTCTCGGCACCCACAGCGGAGCGTTCGGCTTCACCATCGGGCAGCGCAAAGGGCTGCGCATCGGCACCCCCGCCGACGACGGCAAGCCGCGCTACGTGCTCGACATCTCGCCGGTGAACAACACCGTCACCGTCGGCCCGGTCGAGGCGCTGGACGTCACCGCACTGACCGCCATCAAGCCCCGCTGGTGCGGCACCCCGCCCACCGGCCGTGCCACGTACACCGCGCAGCTGCGCGCCCACGGCGAGGACGTTCCCGTCACCGCCGAACTGGTCGACGGCGAACTGCTGGTGGAGTTCGACGGCGAGCCGGTGCGCGGCATCGCGCCGGGGCAGGCCGTGGTGCTCTACGACGGCACCCGCGTCGTGGGCTCCGCGACCATCGCCACCACGCAGCGGGCCCGCGCGGGCGTCGGTGCGGGTGCCGGTGCCGGCTCCGGTGGTCAGGCTTAGGACCCGCCGCGCCGCCTCGTAGGGTGGCGGGCATGAACATCTGTGTCTTCATGTCCGCCGCCGATCTCGACGAGCGCTACACCGTCCCGGCCCGCGAGTTCGCCGGGCTGATCGGCCGTGGCGGCCACACCCTCGTGTGGGGAGGCTCGGAGTCGGGCCTCATGAAGGTGGTGGCGGACGGCGTGCAGGAAGCGGGCGGCCGGCTGGTCGGCGTGTCCGTGGAGTTCCTGCACACCAAGGCGCGCAAGAACGCCGACGAGATGCTGATCACCGCGGACCTCGCGGAGCGCAAGGCGCAGCTGCTGCTGCGGTCGGACGCGATCGTCATCATGGTCGGCGGTACGGGCACCCTGGACGAGGCGACCGAGATCCTCGAGCTGAAGAAGCACGGCCTGCACACCAAGCCGGTCGTGCTGCTGAACGCGGCGGGGTTCTACGACGGCCTGAAACTGCAGTTCCAGCGGATGGACGCCGAAGGCTTCCTGCCGCTGCCCCTGAGCGACCTGGTCTTCTTCGCCGAGGACGGCGCCGAGGCCATGGCATACCTGGAGGAGAACGCGTGAGCACGCATCTGATCACCGGCGCCGGTTCCGGCATCGGCGCCGCTGTCGCCCGGCGGCTGCTGGACCGCGGCGACGAGGTGCTGCTCCTGGCGCGCGACGCCGGCCGGGCCAAGGAGCTGGCGTCGCGCTTCGCCGGCGCCCGCACCCTCGTCGGCGACCTGGCGGAACCGGCCCGGCTGTCGTGGGCCTTCGCCCACCAGCCGATGCCGGACCGGCTCGACTCGCTGCTGCACATCGCGGGCATCGTCGAGCTCGGCGGCATCGGCGAGCTCACCGCGAAGGTCTGGCAGCAGACCCTCGCCGTCAACCTGATCGCGCCGGCCGAGCTGACGCGGCTGCTCCTGCCGCAGCTGCGGATGTCGCAGGGCCACGTGGTCTTCGTGAACTCCGGGGCAGGGCTCAACGCCCATGCGAACTGGGGGGTGTACGCGGCGAGCAAGCACGGCCTGAAGGCGGTGGCGGACTCGCTGCGGCAGGAGGAGCACGGGAACGGGGTGCGGGTGACGAGCGTGTACCCGGGCCGGACGGCGACCCCGATGCAGGAGAAGGTGCACCATCAGGAGGGGGCGGAGTACGACGCTTCGCGCTGGATCGACCCGGAGTCGGTGGCGACGGCGATGCTGGCGGCGATCGATCTGCCGCGGGATGCGGAGATCAACGATCTGACGATCCGGCCGGGTCGCTGAGGCGGGTTGGTCGGTCGGGGGCCGGGCCCTCCGGGGTGGGGCTTCGAAATCGACTATTTACGAGCCTGGCGGCTCACAAATAGCTCGGCAGCATTTCGAAACCCCACCCCTGCGGGCCCGGCCCCCTCACGTTCGTGCCTCGGACGTGCCGGTCTCTTCGGGGTGCGGGCCCGGCCCCCTCACGTCACCGCACTGCTGCGGGTTGGGGTGGGAGTCCGCGACCTGTGGGTCTCGTACGCTTCGTGCGTGAGTACGGATGCGAAGTTCACGCTGCCCGCTGGTGCCGCTACCGGTGTCGGGTCGATGCCCGGAGGTGATGCGCGGGAGGCCGCGCGGACCGCTACTGGGGCGGTGGAGGCGCTGCCGTTCCTGCCGGAGCTGCCTGCGAGGGGGCCCGGGGCGGACATGATCGGGCGTTCGCTCGGGATGCTGGTCGATCTGTACGCCCGGGTGGAGCCCAGCGGATGGCGGTTCGGGGACCGGCCGGGGCGGGACAGCCGCCGGGCGGTGGCCTGGCTGGGGGAGGACCTGGATGCCCTGGAGGAGTTCACCCAGGGGTTCCAGGGTCCGCTGAAGGTGCAGGCCGTCGGGCCGTGGACGCTGTCCGCGTCGGTGGAGCGGCCCAACGGCGAGGCCGCGCTCGGCGACCCCGGCGCCGTCCGGGACCTGGCCGGGTCGCTCACCGAGGGGCTGCGGCTGCATCTGGCCGACCTGCGCCGGCGGGTGCCCGGTGCCGAGCTGGTGCTGCAGCTGGACGAGCCGTCGCTGACCGCCGTGCTGCGCGGGCACGTGCGGACGGCGAGCGGGTACCGGACGTACCGGGTGGTGGACCGGCAGGTGGCCGAGGACATGATCCGCGGCCTGGTCGAGGCCGTGGACGTGCCGGTGGTCGTCCACTCGTGCGCGCCGGACGTCCCGTTCCGGATGCTGCGGCGGGCCGGTGTCTCGGGCATCTCGTTCGATTTCGCGTTGCTGACGGAGAGTGACTGGGACGCGTTCGGTGAGGCGGTCGAGGGCGGTACGGCGCTGTTCGCCGGTGTCGTGCCGGGCAGGGACACCGGATTGTCGGACCCTGCCGGTAGCGTGAGTGGTGTTCGGGCGCTGTGGCGCAGGCTGGGGCTGGATCCGGGGGCGTTGGGCACCTCCCTGGCGGTCACCCCTTCCTGCGGTCTGGCGGGGGCCTCGCCGGCCTATGCCCGTGCCGCGCTGGTGCACTGTGCCAAGGCGGCACGATCGCTCGTCGACAACCCTGAGTGAGGAAGGACAGGACCGCCGTGGAGATTCCTGCCGAAGTGCGCGAACAGCACGCTCAGTTGGCCGAGCAGGTCGAGGAGCACCGCTTCCGCTACTACGTCAACGACGCGCCGGTCGTCAGCGACGCCGAGTTCGACCGGCTGCTGCGGCAGCTGGAGGCGATCGAGGACGAGCACCCCGGCCTGCGCACTCCGGACTCGCCCACGCAGAAGGTCGCGGGGGCGTACCAGACGGATTTCACCTCGGTCGTGCACCGCGAGCGGCTGCAGTCGCTGGACAACGCGTTCGACGACGAGGAGCTGTCCGGCTGGGCGGACCGGGTCGCCGCCGAGCTCGAGGGCATCCCGTACCACTTCCTGTGCGAGTTGAAGGTGGACGGCCTCGCCGTCAACCTCACCTATGAGTACGGGCGGCTGACCCGCGCCGCGACCCGCGGCGACGGCCGCACCGGCGAGGACATCACGCCGAACGTCCGCACCATCTCCGACATCCCGGACCGGCTCTCCGGGAGCCGGATCCCGGAGCTCGTCGAGATCCGCGGCGAGGTGTACTTCCCCGGCGAGGAGTTCGAGGCGCTCAACGCCCGGCTGGTGGAGGCCGGTGACAAGCCGTTCGCCAATCCGCGCAACGCCGCGGCCGGCAGCCTGCGGCAGAAGGACCCGCGGGTCACGGCCTCCCGGCCGCTGCACATGGTGGTGCACGGCATCGGCGCCCGCGAGGGCTTCGACATCGACTGCCAGTCGCACGCCTACGAGCTGCTGCACGAATGGGGTCTGCCCACCGCGACGCACAACAAGGTCGTCGGCTCCCTCGACGAGGTGCGGGAGTTCATCGCCTACTTCGGCGAGCACCGGCACGACGCGGTGGAGCACGAGATCGACGGCGTCGTCGTCAAGGTGGACGAGATCCCGCTGCAGGGCCGGCTCGGGTCGACGTCCCGGGCGCCGCGCTGGGCGATCGCGTGGAAGTACGCGCCCGAGGAGGTCAACACCAAGCTCCTGGACATCCGGGTGGGCGTGGGCCGCACCGGCAGGGTCACTCCCTACGCGGTCGTCGAGCCGGTCACCGTCGCCGGCTCCGAGGTCGAGTTCGCGACCCTGCACAACCAGGAGGTCGTCAAGGCCAAGGGCGTCTTCATCGGCGACACCGTGGTGCTGCGCAAGGCCGGTGACGTCATCCCGGAGATCCTCGGCCCGGTGGTCGATCTGCGGGACGGCAGCGAGCGCGAGTTCGTGATGCCGGCCGAGTGCCCGGACTGCGGTACGGCGCTGCAGCCGATGAAGGAGGGGGACATCGATCTGCGGTGCCCCAACGCCCGGTACTGCCCGGCGCAGTTGCGCGAGCGGATCTTCTACCTGGTGGGCCGCAAGTGCCTCGACATCGAGAACTTCGGGTACGTGGCGTCCACCGCGCTCACCCAGCCGCTGGAGCCCTCCGAGCCGCCGCTCAAGGACGAGGGCGATCTGTTCGACATGAACATCGAGCAGTTGCTGCCGATCCGGTCGTACGTCCTCGACCAGGACACCGGGCTGCCCAAGCGGGACGCCAAGACCGGCGACGAGAAGATCGTCACCTTCTTCGCCAACCAGCAGGGCGAGCCGAAGAAGAACGCGCTGGCCATGCTGGAGAACATCGCCGCGGCCAAGGACCGGCCGCTGGCGCGGATCATCACCGGGCTGTCGATCCGGCATGTCGGGCCCGTCGCCGCTGAGGCGCTGGCCAGGGAGTTCCGGGACCTCGACCGGATCAGGGACGCCGAGGAGGCCGAGCTGGCCGCGGTGGACGGGGTCGGCGGGACCATCGCCGCCTCGGTCAAGCAGTGGTTCGCCGAGGACTGGCATCTGGAGATCATCGAGAAGTGGCGTGCCGCCGGGGTGAAGTTCACCGAGGAGGGCTCGGACGAGGGCCCGCGGCCGCTCGAAGGACTCACCGCCGTCGTGACCGGCACGCTCACCGGCCACACTCGGGACGGGGCGAAGGAGGCGCTGACCTCGCTCGGGGCGAAGGTCACCGGATCGGTCTCCAAGAAGACGGACTTCGTGGTGGTGGGGGACAACCCCGGCTCGAAGTACGACAAGGCCGTCCAGCTGAAGGTGCCCATCCTCGACGAGCCGGGCTTCGCGGTGCTGCTGTCCGAGGGTCCGGAAGCCGCCCGGGAGGCGGCGGTCAACCCGGCCGAATAACCCGGCGCCAATCACCCGTTCGGCCTATATCCGAACGTTCCGGGTGCGGGGATCCCATTCGGGCAACCACGGTCGATCGGTGCCCGAGGCAGCCTTCTGCGGCCTACTGTTGAGAGGCGCGCCGGAAGGGCATGAACCTTCCAGCAGCCTTTGCGGGTATCCGCTGCGGGCACGGCGCGGTGGACCCGGGTGTCGCACCAGGCTGTGAGAGGGACAGGAATGGAACCGACGGAGGGCGCCGGACCGGCGCAGCGGCTGCGTTGGCCGGCCGCGCCGGTACTGCCCCCGGCGGTTTTACGCATCGCGGTGGTGGCGGTCGCGGGACTCGCACTGGCGGCCGGCGTCCTGGGCGCCGTCCATGAGGGCCGGGCGCTCTTCCCCGGCGGCACCGTCGGCTGGGCGTTCGCCGTCCTGACCGGCATCATCGTCGGCCATCTGGTGGCGATGGGCCGCGACCGGTGGTGGGGCGGCACCGGCTCCGGCGCGGCCCTCACCCTGGCGATGCTGCTGCTCTACGGCTGGGTGCCGTCGGTGCTGGTCAGCCTGGCCGTCGTGGTGCTGGTCGGCGCCGCCCGCCGGCACCGCTGGCGGCAGGCGCTGCTGCACGGCGCCGTGGACATACTCGGCGTCGGCACGGCCTCGCTGACCCTGGCCTGCTTCGGTGTGCACCCCTCGGTGGCCACGCCCTGGCACCCCGAGGACTGGGGTCTGGCGGCCGGTCCGGCGATCGTCGTCACCGCTCTGGCCTATCTGACCGCCACGCGTGCGCTGCTCTGGTACGCGGTCGCCCCGCGCGGCGGCGGTCTGCCGACGGTGGCCCGCACCGCGCTGATGCGCCAGGGGATGGTGGGCGTCGCCCTGCTGGGGCTCTCCCCGCTGATCCTGGTCGTCGGCTGCGACATGCCGGTCCTGCTGCCGCTGTTCGCCGTCCCGCTCATCGCCCTGGACTCGACGCTGTGGATCGCGCACGCCCGCGCCGAGGAGCAGCTGCGCGACCCGCTGACCGGGCTGCCCAACCGCCAGTGGCTGCTGGAACGCGCCTGGACCGCACTGGACGACGCGGAGCGCAACGGCGAACGCACCGCCCTGATCCTCATCGACCTCGACAAGTTCCGGTCGGTCAACGACACCCTCGGGCACCTGGCCGGCGACCGGCTGCTGCTCCAGGTCGCCGACCGGCTGCGGCTCGCGCTGCCCCGCGGCGCCGAGGCGGCCCGGCTGGGCGGCGACGAGTTCGCCGTCCTGCTGCCCTGCTGCGACTCCCCGACCCGCGCCCAGCGCATCGCCCGCGCCCTGGTGGCGGCCCTCGGCTCACCGCTGAGTCTCGACGGGCTGACCCTGGTGCTGGAGGCCAGCGCCGGTGTGGCGGTCTTCCCCGACCACGCGGTGGACGCCGAAGGGCTGCTGCGCCGCGCGGACGTGGCGATGTACCAGGCCAAGCGCGACCGCAGCGGCGTCGAGGTCTACGAGGCGACCCGGGACGGCAACACCCCGGACCGGCTGGGCCTGTTGGGCGATCTGCGCCGGGCGCTGGACTCGGGCGACGTCGAACTGCACTACCAGCCGAAGGTCTGCTTCGACGGGAAGATCGCCGGCCTGGAGGCGCTGGTGCGCTGGGAGCACCCGCAGCGCGGCCGGGTCAATCCCGAGGAGTTCATCGCCATGGCGGAGACCTCCGGGCTGATGCCCCAGCTGACCGAGTACGTGCTGGAGACGGCGCTGGGCCAGGTCGCCCGCTGGCGCAAGATGGGCCTGGACGTACCGGTCGCGGTGAACGTCTCGCCGCGCGATGTGCACAGCCCCGGCTTCGCGGGCGCGGTCGCCGCGCGGCTCGCCCGGCACGGCGTCCCGCCCGGCTCACTGCAACTGGAGATAACCGAACACGTCCTGCTGGAGGATCCGCAGCGGGCCGCCGACACCATGGCCGGGCTGACCGGGCACGGCGTGAAGATGTCGCTCGACGACTTCGGCACCGGCTACTCCTCCCTGGTCCACCTGCGCAAACTGCCGGTCAGCGAGCTGAAGATCGACCGCTCGTTCGTGGCCCGGCTGGTCCTCGACAACGAGGACGCCGAAATCGTCCGCTGCACCGTCGACCTCGCACACTCGCTCGGCCTGCTCGTCGTCGCCGAGGGCGTGGAGGACGACGAGACCTGGGAGCGGCTGCGGGACCTGGGCTGCGACGCCGTACAGGGCTGGCTGGTCGCCGCCGCGATGCCGCCCGACGAGGCGACCGCCTGGCTGCGCGCCCGCGGTGAGCACGGCTGGCGGCGCCCCAACGCGCTGGAGCGCGAGCCGGAGCCGGAGCACGCACCGGTGGCGGACGCGGACCAGCCGTCCGGGCAGGCCGTGCCGTAGTACGGGCCGGTTCCCGCCACGCTGTGGGCCGCACCGGCGGCCCGCGGCCTTAACCGTTTCGTCGCCAGGGGGTCCGCCCCCATAGGATTGGGCGCGAAACCATCGAACTCACCCCCAGAGGATCGCTGCATGCCTGGCATCACACGCGAGGAGGTCGCCCACCTCGGCCGGCTGTCGCGTCTTGAGCTGAAGGACGAAGAGCTCGACCACTTCGCCGAGCAGCTCGACGTGATCATCGGCGCGGTCGCCCGCGTATCCGAGGTGGCCGGCGAGGACGTACCCCCGACCTCCCACGCGCTGCCGCTGACCAATGTCATGCGCCCGGACGAGGTCCGGCCGTCGCTGACCGCGGCCGAGGCGCTCTCCGGCGCCCCGGCGCAGGAGCAGCAGCGCTTCAAGGTGCCGCAGATCCTGGGGGAGGACTAATCACCATGACTGACCTGACCAGGCTCACCGCGGCCGAGACCGCCGACGTCGTCGCCACCGGCAAGGCCTCCGCCGTCGAGGTCGCCCAGGCGCACCTCGACCGCATCGGCGCCGTCGACGAGAAGGTGCACGCCTTCCTGCACGTCGACACCGAGGGCGCGCTCGACGCCGCCCGCGCCGTCGACGAGCGGCGCGCCAAGGGCGAGAAGCTCGGCCCGCTGGCCGGCGTCCCGCTCGCGCTGAAGGACATCTTCACCACGAAGGGGATCCCGACCACCGTCGGCTCCAAGATCCTCGACGGCTGGATCCCGCCGTACGACGCGACGGTGACCAAGCGCCTCAAGGACGCGGGCATCGTCATCCTCGGCAAGACCAACATGGATGAATTCGCCATGGGGTCCTCGACCGAGAACAGCGCCTACGGCCCGACCGGCAACCCGTGGGACCTCACCCGGATCCCCGGCGGCTCCGGCGGCGGCTCGTCCGCGGCGCTCGCCAGCTACCAGGCGCCGCTCGCGATCGGCACCGACACCGGTGGCTCGATCCGCCAGCCCGCGGCCGTCACCGGCACGGTCGGCGTCAAGCCGACCTACGGCGGCGTCTCCCGCTACGGCATGGTCGCCTTCTCGTCCTCCCTCGACCAGGGCGGGCCCTGCGCCCGTACGGTCCTGGACGCGGCGCTGCTGCACGAGGCGATCGCCGGCCATGACCCGCTGGACTCGACGTCCATCGACGCACCGGTCCCGGCCGTCGTCGAGGCGGCCCGCAACGGCAACGTCAAGGGCATGCGGATCGGCGTCGTCAAGGAGTTCGGCGGCGAGGGCTACCAGGCCGGCGTCATGCAGCGGTTCAACGAGTCCGTGGAGCTGCTGCGCGAGCTGGGCGCCGAGATCGTGGAGATCTCCTGCCCCTCGTTCAAGCTGGCGCTGCCCGCGTACTACCTGATCGCGCCGTCCGAGGCCTCGTCCAACCTGGCCCGCTTCGACGCCATGCGCTACGGCCTGCGGGTCGGCGACGACGGCACGAAGTCCGCCGAGGAGGTCACCGCGCTCACCCGCGAGGCCGGCTTCGGCGACGAGGTCAAGCGCCGCATCATCCTCGGCACGTACGCGCTCAGCTCCGGCTACTACGACGCGTACTACGGCTCGGCGCAGAAGGTCCGCACGCTGATCTCGCGCGACTTCGAGGCCGCCTTCGGCACCGTGGACGTGCTGGTCTCGCCGACCACCCCGACCACTGCGTTCCCCATCGGCGAGCGCGTGGACGACCCCATGGCGATGTACCTCGCCGACCTGTGCACCATCCCGTCCAACCTGGCCGGCAACGCGGCGATGTCCGTGCCGTGCGGCCTGGCTCCCGAGGACGGGCTCCCGGTCGGGCTGCAGATCATCGCCCCGGCCATGGCCGACGACCGGCTCTACCGGGTCGGTGCCGCGGTCGAGGCCGCGTTCACCGGACGATGGGGTCACCCGCTGCTTGAGGAGGCACCCGCGCTGTGAGCACCCTGAAGAAGGCCAAGGGCTTCAAGAAGAGCAAGCTCGGCCTGTACATCTCGATCGGCACCACGCTCTTCGGCGCCGTGAGCACCATCAAGCAGGCACGCAACGCTCAGGGCGAGCACGACCGGTTGATGCTGGCCGACGCCGTGATCAGCGCCGCCGCCATCGCCACCGGCCTGGCACTGCTCGTCCGCGAGCTGCGCAGCCTCGCCGACGACGACGTCCTGGCGGACTGAGAGGTAGTGGAATGACCGTCATGGACCTGGAGTCCTACGAGGACGCCCTGTCGGTGTACGACCCGGTGATGGGCCTTGAGGTCCACGTCGAGCTCGGCACGAAGACCAAGATGTTCTGCGGCTGCTCGACCACCCTCGGCGCCGAGCCCAACTCCCAGACCTGCCCGACCTGTCTGGGCCTGCCCGGCTCGCTCCCGGTCGTGAACGCGATCGGCATCGAGTCGGCCATCAAGATCGGTCTCGCGCTGAACTGCGAGATCGCGACCTGGTGCCGCTTCGCGCGGAAGAACTACTTCTACCCGGACATGCCGAAGAACTTCCAGACCTCGCAGTACGACGAGCCGATCGCCTTCAACGGCTATCTGGACGTCGCACTGGAGGACGGCGAGATCTTCCGGGTCGAGATCGAGCGCGCCCACATGGAGGAGGACACCGGCAAGTCCCTCCACGTCGGCGGCGCGACGGGCCGTATCCACGGCGCCTCGCACTCGCTGCTCGACTACAACCGGGCCGGTATCCCGCTCATCGAGATCGTCACCAAGCCGATCGAGGGCGCGGGGGCGCGGGCTCCCGAGGTCGCCAAGGCGTACGTCGCCGAGCTGCGCGAGCTCATCAAGGCGCTGGACGTCTCCGAGGCCCGGATGGAGCAGGGCCAGATGCGCTGCGACGTGAACCTGTCGCTGCGCCCGCACGGCCGTGAGAAGTTCGGCACCCGCTCGGAGACGAAGAACGTCAACTCGCTCCGTTCGGTCGAGCGCGCGGCGCGCTACGAGATCATGCGGCACGCGGCGGTGCTCAACTCCGGCGGCACGATCGTGCAGGAGACCCGGCACTTCCACGAGGAGGACGGCTCCACGACGGCCGGCCGCATCAAGGACAACGCCGAGGACTACCGGTACTTCCCGGAGCCCGACCTCGTCCCGATCGCCCCGGCCCGTGACTGGGTCGAGGAGCTGCGCGCCGGACTTCCGGAGCTGCCGCGGGTGCGGCGGGACCGGCTGAAGACCGAGTGGGGCATCTCCGACCACGAGATGCAGTCGGCGCTCAACGCGGGCGCGATCGATCTGATCACCGCGACGATCGACGCGGGCGCCCCGGCCGACCAGGCCCGTAAGTGGTGGATGGGCGAGCTGGCCCGTGCCTCGAACGAGACCGGCAAGGAGCTGGCCGATCTCGGTATCTCGCCGGCGCAGGTCGCGCGCGTGACGGCGCTGGTCGCCGAGGGCTCGCTCAACGACAAGCTGGCCCGCCAGGTCATCGAGGGTGTCCTCGCCGGCGAGGGCGGTCCTGACGAGGTCGTGGAGAAGCGCGGTCTCAAGGTCGTCTCGGACGAGGGCGCGCTCGGCGCGGCCGTGGACGAGGCGATCGCGGCCAACGCCGCCGTCGCCGACAAGATCCGCGCCGGCAACCTCGCGGCCGCCGGCGCCCTGATCGGCGCGGTCATGAAGCTGACCCGCGGCCAGGCCGACGCCAAGCGCGTTCGGGAGCTCGTCCTGGAGAAGCTCGGGGTTCAGGGCTGACCCGAGCAGTCGAAGACGCGTTCGAACGGTGAAAAGGCGGTCCCCGGTGGGGGCCGCCTTTTCCCTGTGAGGAAGCGCACGAAACCACCAAAGGATCATTTTTCGCTGCAAGAGTGACAGCCGCACCTGAAGTGTTCTTTGAGGGCTATTCCCTGAAAGATCCACCCGAGATACCCAGGGAAGCAGGGAATGGCCGCACTCGCCCGGTGGTGTCTCCGCCGTCGTCTCACCGTCGTTCTGCTGTGGATCGTCGCGCTCGCCGGCCTCGCCGCCGGTGCCGCCCTCGCCGGTTCCGCCTACTCGAACGACTACGGGATACCGGGCACCGAGTCCGGCCGGGCGACCGCCCTGCTGGAGCAGGCCTTCCCGCACCAGGCCGGCGACTCGGACACCATCGTCTGGCACACCGACGGCACCGGCAGCGTCCGCGCCGACGGCGTCGAGCAGCGGATGACCAGGACCCTCGACCGGATCGCGAAACTCCCCGGCGTCGCCTCGGTGACCAACCCGTACAGCCCCGAGGGCGCCGGACGCATCAGCCATGACGGCCGGACCGCCTACGCCGACGTCACCTTCGGCAGCGCCGCCGACGACATCGGCGCCGGCCAGGCCAAGGCCGTCGTGGACACCGCGAAGGCCGCCGAGGGCGGCGGACTGCGGGTCGAGCTGGGCGGCACCGCCGTCGCGGCCACACCGAGAGCGGCAGCGCCCACCTCAGCGAACTGATCGGGATCGGCGTCGCCGCCGTGGTGCTGCTGCTGGCCTTCGGCTCCTTCGCCGCCATGTGCCTGCCGATCGCGACCGCGCTGATGGGCGTCGGCACCGCTTACATGGGCATCGAGCTGCTCGGCCATGTGATGACCGTGGCCGACTTCGCACCGATGCTCGGCATGCTCATCGGCCTCGGCGTGGGCATCGACTACGCGCTGTTCATCGTCACCCGGCACCGCAGAGGTCTCAAACGCGGCCTGTCGGTGCGCGACGCGGCCGAGCAGGCCGTCAGCACCACCGGCCGCGCGGTGGTCTTCGCGGGCGGCACGGTCTGTGTGGCGCTGCTCGGCATGCTCATCCTGCAGCTCAGCTTCCTCAACGGGGTCGCCGTCGCGGCGGCGCTCACCGTCATGCTGACGGTGGCCGCCTCGATCACCCTGCTGCCCGCCCTGCTCTCCATGATCGGCATGAAGGCGCTCAGCCGCCGGGAGCGGCGCCGGCTGACCGAGCACGGCCCGCAGCCCGAGGTGCCCACCGGGCTCGCCGCCCGCTGGTCCGCCTTCGTGGAGCGGCACCCCAAGCTGCTCGGCAGCCTGGCCGCGGCCGTGATGCTCGTCCTCGCGCTGCCCACCCTCTCGCTGCACCTCGGCACCTCCGACCAGGGCAACAATCCGGCCGCCAGCACCACCCGGCAGGCCTACGAGCTGCTCGCGGACGGCTTCGGCCCCGGCACCAACGGGCCGCTGACCCTCGTCGCGGACCTCCAGGGCGCCGATGCCCGGCTCGCCCTCGACCAGCTGCCGCAGACCCTGCGCGACACCCCGGGCGTCGCGTCGGTGACCTCCGCGACCGTCAGCGGCGACACCGGCGTGATCACCGTCGTCCCGGACACCGCACCGCAGTCCCGGGACACCTCCGAGCTGGTGAACCGGCTGCGCGACGACGTGCTGCCGCAGGCCGAGGACGGCTCCTCGCTCCAGGTGTACGTGGGCGGCCCCACCGCGAGCTACGACGACTTCGCGTCCGTCATCATCGGCAAGCTGCCGCTGTTCATCGGGGCGGTCGTCGGCCTCGGCTGTCTGCTGCTGCTCCTGGCGTTCCGGTCCATCGGCATCCCGCTGAAGGCGGCGGCGATGAACGTCGCCGCGGTCGCGTCGTCCTTCGGGATCGTCGTCGCGATCTTCCAGTGGGGCTGGGGGAGCGAGTTCCTGGGCCTGGGTGCGGCCGGCCCGATCGAGCCGTTCCTCCCGGTGATCATGGTCTCGGTGCTCTTCGGACTGTCGATGGACTACCAGGTGTTCCTGGTGAGCCGGATGTACGAGGAGTGGCTGGAGACCAAGGACAACCGGCGCGCGGTACGCGTCGGGCTCGCCGAGACCAGCCGGGTGATCAACTCGGCCGCGGTCATCATGATCGCGGTCTTCCTGGCCTTCGTGCTCAGCGGCGACCGGGTCATCGCGATGTTCGGCATCGGCCTGGCAGCGGCCGTCGCGTTGGACGCGTTCATCCTGCGCACCCTGCTGGTGCCGGCGCTCATGCATATGCTCGGCGGCGCCAACTGGTGGCTGCCGGGGTGGCTGGACCGCCGGCTGCCCAGAATCAGCATCGAACCGCCGGCGGCCCCGGCCCCCGCCCTGGCCCCCGCTCCCGTCCAGCTGCCCGGACCCCGGACAGCCGAACGGGAGCCGACGCCTACTTCTTGAGCATCGGGTTGCCGAGCGCGGCCGTGCCCTGGTCCTCGCAGTACTGAGCGGCCGTCTTCCGGTCGTACTCGATCCGCAGGCGCAGCGCGCCCTTCACATCGACGGTGATCTTCTCCGTCGTGCCGAGCACGAGCTTCTTGAGGGCCAGCCGCTTGCCGTCCGCGGTGATGGTCAGCCCGACCGCCGCGTTCTTCGAGGTGTCGAGCAGCCCGGCGTCGACGGTGAAGGTCGTCCACGCCCGGTTGAGGTTGAACTCCTCGAAACCGGTCTCACAGGCCGTCGTCACCTTGGCGTCCGTGTACTCCTTGGTGTTGACGGTCGCCGGGATCTCGTCGAACGCGTCGTTCCCGGAGGCGTCCACCCAGTTCATGGCCGTCAGGGAGACGTTGTCGCCCTCGGTGATCGAGGTCGGCTTGCCCGAGCCGGAGTCCGAACCGGACGGTTCGGGGGAGGATGCCTCGTCGGACGGCGACGCACTCGTCGGGTCCGCCGTCGTCGTGGGCGGCGAACTGATCTGCTGCTGCGCGGAGGTGCTGGTCTTGGGGTCGGCCGCGTCGTCCTTCTTGTCGTCGCCCATGAACTTGACGGCGACCAGCGCCCCGGACGCCATCAGGACGACCGCGAGGACCGCGGCCAGGATCAGCGGGCCCTTCTTGCCGCGCGTGGGCGGCAGCGGGGTCGCCGCCGTCGCCGGACCGGGGCCGGGACCCGGGCCCTGCGGCGGGGGCTGCTGGTGGAAAGCGGCCACCGGCGGCTGCACCTGCTCCGGTACCTGCGTCGGTGTCGGCGCCTGCGCTCCGAGCACCACCGTGGGCCTGGTGTCCGTCACCGGGTCCCCCTCTGGCGGCGCCGGGATGTACGAGGGCGGCGGCGTGTGCACCGGCGGTGCGTGGACCGGCACGGGGACGGGGGCCGGCCGGTCCGGGAGCGGCGGTACGGCCGGCGCCTGGCCGGGCGGCGGCGGGGCGGCGTCCGCGACCGGGACCGCGTCCTTGGGTCCCGAGGTGCGCGGAGTGCGCGTCGTCGAGATCACCGCCGGGCGCAGCTCACGCACCCACGCGGAGAGCGACTCCGGCCGGTTCGCCGGATCCGTGGCGAAGACCGCCGCGATCCGTGCCGCCCGCTCCGGCTCAAGACCGGCCAGCTCGGGCAGCGCCAGCAGCGCGGCCCTGACCTGCTCCGGCATGGTGGCCGGCGACTCCCCGCTGAGCAGGAAGTACGCGAGGGCGCCGAAGGCGTAGCGGTCGGTGGCCGCGCTGCGCTTGCCCTCGAAGACCTCCGGCGCGGCGAACCCGGGGGTGAACCACACCTCGGCCGTCTGGTGGTCCGCGGTCAGCTTGCTCAGACCGAAGTCGACCAGCGTGGCCTGGCCGTTGGCGTCGATCATGACGTTGCCGGGGGAGAGGTCGCCGTGCACGACCGAGCGGCCGGAAGGAGTGGCGGAGCCCGTGTGCAGCCAGTCCAGGACGTCGGCGAGCTGCTCCAGGCAGCGCACGGCCTCGCGGCGTTCGGCGGGGGTGTCCAGGGCGCGCTCGGCGCGCCAGTCACGCAGGTCGAGGCCCTCCACATGGTTCATGACCAGGTACAGGGCGCGGCCCGCCGCCTCCGGGGCGGCCTCACCCGTACGGTGCGCGGACGGACCCTCGAAGTGCTCGCGGATGCCGACCACACCGAGGCGGTTGACGAACCGCAACAGCTCGGCCTGCTCACGCCATTTGGAGCTGATCCGGTCGAACTGTTCCTGCGACAGCGTCGTTTTCGAATCGAGCACCTTGACGACGACAGGTTCGGTGCCACCGCCGAGTTCGATCTCGGCGAGGTAGAGCACGGCCTCGCCTCCGCGGCCGATGGATCGCAGCAGGCGGTAACGGTCGGGTGCGCCGTCAGGGCCGATGTACAGACCGGTGTCCACTTGGTGTTTCTTCCCTCCCCCTATATCCCTGGAGTCCCGCGGAAAACATTGCGGCCAGGGGGAGTTCAGGTTGCCGCGCACGACTCGGGCAGGTCAAGCGCAGTTGCCGGGCCGTAACACGGGGATCGCACTCAGCGAGCTCTCAGGCTCCTCTCAGAAACGGAACCTACGGTTTCGTCCCATGGACACCACGAAGACCGACGCACTGGACAAGGCCGTCACCGACCCGGAGACCAAGGACAGCACGGAGAGCACGGACTCCACGGCCACCGCGGCGGACGACCGGGACGCGGCCGTCCCGGCGCAGGGCAGCACCGAACCGGACGCACGCGACGAGGACGGCTTCGACGAGGACGACCTCGACGACGAGCCGGCCGGAACGCAGGGCGCGACCGGTGTGCTGGCCGCCGCGGGCTCGGTCGTCGCGGTCGGGCTGGGCATCTCGTCGCTCACCGGCACCTGGATCGGCGACCTCATGAAGGACCGCGAGCAGCTGATCGGCCAGATCAAGACCTCGGGCGGCTCGGTGCACGCCCAGCTCGCCGCCGGCTACGGCACCCCCTGGCACACCGTGGCGCTCTTCAACGGCATCTTCGCCCTGGTCGCCATCCTGGTCGCCGCCGTCGTCCTGTTCCGTCCGGGCCGGCCCGCCGCGGCCGGGAACCACTGGAGCCAGGCGCTCGCGTGGGGCGGTCTGATCCTCGGCGTCCTCGGCCTGCTGATCGCCGGCGTCATGTGGTTCGACGTCTTCACCGACCTGCCGGTGGTCGCCGCCACGCCTCAGCAGTGAACGCCTCAGCAGAGAACTCCTCAGTGGTGAACCCCTCAGCTGTGAACCCCTCAGCAGTGAACTAAGGCCCCCCGTGCTGGTAAGGCACCGGGCCTAAGTACCCCCGGCGACCGGAGTTCGGGCAGCTGCCCGATGTGGCGCACCCCCCTTGGGGACGAGGCTTGTCCCAGCGGAACAAGCCGCACAGCCAAGGGGAACACACCATGTACGAGCTCGAACTCCACAAGGTCCGCGCCACCGAACTCCAGCGCCGGGCGCGGGACGAGAACCAGGCCCGCGCGGTCATCGCCGTCCGCCGGAGCGAGCGCCAGGCGCAGCGCGCGGCACGCCGCGAGGGGCGGGTGAACACGGACGCCGGCCGGGTGGGCCGCGCACTGCGCGGCGTACGGCACCACGCGGCGTCGTGAAGTGATATCCGGTACTGCGCTGTCGGACTGCCGTGCGATGCTCAGCAATGTGCAGACCCAGTCCGTCAGCCCCGTCTTCGTCGGCCGCGACAGCGAAATGACCCGCCTCGCCGATGCGCTCGCCCGCGCCCGAGCGGGCGAGCCGCAGGGCCTGGTCGTCAGCGGTGAGGCCGGCGTCGGCAAGACCCGCCTCACCGAGGAATTCCTCGCGGCCGCCGCCCTGTCGGGCGCGGTCACCGCCGTCGGCGGCTGTGTGGAGATCGGTGCGGACGGCCTGCCCTTCGCACCGGTGTCCACCGCCCTGCGCTCGCTGTACCGGCAGCTCGGGGACGAACTGACGGCCGCGGCCGGCAACCAGGCCGGCGAGCTGTCACGACTGCTGCCCGAGCTGGGCGAGCACCGCGAGATGACGCGCGAGGGGCGCGATTCGCAGGACGACGACGGCCGGGTACGGCTCTTCGAGCTCACCGCCCGGCTGCTGGAGCGGCTGGCCGCGGACCGCACCGTCGTCCTTGTCCTGGAGGACCTGCACTGGGGCGACCGCTCCACCCGCGAGCTGCTCGCCTACCTCTTCCGGTCGCTGCACCGCGGCCGGCTCGTGATCGTGGCCACCTACCGGTCCGACGACATCCACCGCAGGCACCCGCTGCGGCCCTTCCTCGCCGAGCTGGACCGGCTGCGCACCGTCGACCGGATCGAGCTGTCCCGGTTCAGCCGCGCGGAGGTCCGCTGCCAGATCACCGGCATCCTGGCCGCCGAGCCCGAGGGCGGCATGGTGGACCGGGTCTTCGAGCGCTCCGACGGCAACCCGTTCTTCGTGGAGGAACTGGCCGTCAGCATCCAGCAGGGCTGCAGCTCCGGGCTGAGCGACTCGCTGCGCGACCTGTTGCTGGTGCGGCTCGAAACGCTGTCCGAGGATGCCCAGCGCGCCGCGCGGATCGTCGCCGAGGGCGGCACCACCGTGGAGTACCCGCTGCTCGCCGCCGTCGCGGGGCTCTCCGAGGACGACCTCATCGAGGCGCTGCGCGCCTGCGTCGGCGCCAACATCCTGCTGCCCTCCGAGGACGGCGACGGCTACCGCTTCCGGCACTCCCTGGTCCGCGAGGCGGTCAGCGACGATCTGCTGCCCGGTGAGCGCAGCCGGATCAACCGCCGGTACGCCCAGGCCCTGGAGGCCGGCCCCGGCCTGGTCCGCACGGACGAGCGGGCCGCCCGGCTGGCCAGCTACTGGTACTACGCGCACGACCCGGCCAAGGCGCTGCCCGCCGTGCTGCGCGCCTCCGTGGAGGCCCGGCACCGGCACGCCTACGCCGAGCAGCACCGGCTGCTGGAGCGGGCCCTGGAGCTGTGGGAGGACACCCCCGAGGAGATCCGCGGCGAGCTGCGCCCCGCGGACTACGCCGAGGTCTATCCGCCGTGCGGCTGCCACCCCGACACCCCGCTGAGCTTCCTCGACCTGCTGGCCGAGATCACCGTGTCCGCCCGGCTCAGCGGTGAGCCCGAGCGCGCCTTCGCCGTGGCCAAGCGCGCGCTCCGGCTGATCGACGACACGACGGACGCGCTGCGCGCCGCCTGGTTCCGGGCCCAGCGCTCGCGACTGGTCCAGGACCTGGGCCGCGGCGACGGCTGGGAGGACGTGGGCCGCGCCCAGGAGCTCCTGCGCGGCCTGCCGCCGTCCGCCGTGCACGCCGACGTCCTCGCCTTCGCCGCCGCCTGGATGATGATCCACAAGTCCGGTGAGGAGGCCATCGCCACGGCGGAGCGGGCCGTGGACCTGGCCCGCCTGGTCGGCGCCCGCGAGACGGAACTGAACGCCCGGCTGACCCTCGGGCTGCTGCACGCCGACTCCGGGGACGTCGAGGGCGGTCTGGTGCTGGCCGAGGACGTCTGCCGCGAAGCGCGCAAGCTCGGACTGCCCGGGCTCATCGGCCGCTCCCACGGCAACCTCGCCTCGGTCCTGGAGGGCGTCGGCCGGTCCCATGACGCCATCGCGGTCGCCACCGAGGGCATCGAGCTGGTCCGGGAGATCGCCACCCGCAGCGTCCGCGCCTATCTGCGCGGCAACGAGGGCGAGTCGCTGTTCTCGCTCGGGCAGTGGGAGCGCAGCGAGGCGGCGGTCCAGTGGGCCCGCACCAACGGGTCCGGAAGGATGGCGGCCGGCGGACAGACGATGTACCTGGGCTTCCTCGCCCTGCGCCGAGGCCGGACCGGGGCGGCCGACGAGTACGCGAAGTCCGCCCGTGAGAGCTTTCTGCACGACACCCAGCCGCAGCACCTGATCCCGATCCGCACCCTGACGCTGGAGATCGCCGTCCGGCGGGGGCGCTTCGACGAGGCGCGTACGGTCCTGGCCGACGCCCTCGACGAGGGCCTGGTGCCCGGCACGTCCCGCTACTGGTGGCCGCTGCTGGCCGCCGGCGCCGCCGCCGAGGCGGACGCGCCGTGGATGACCGTCGACGACCAGGACCGCGCGGCGCACCTGAGGCGCATCCGCACCACCGCGGCGTCGCTGCCCCGGCTCGCGCCGGTCTGGGAGGCGTACGCGCTGCTCGTCGAGGCCGAGCTGGCCCGCGCCGAGGGGCAGCCCGCGCCCGAACGGTGGGCCGCCGTGGTCCGCGCCTTCGAACCGGTGGGGCGCCCGTACGAACTGGCCCAGAGCCGCTACCGGTGGGCCGAGGCGCTGCTGGCCACCGGGCACGAGACCGGGGAGGCCCGCGAGGCCAGGGAGAGCCGCGAGGAGGCCGGCGCGCTCCTCACGCTCGCCCACACGGCCGCCGGGACGCTCGGCGCGCGCCCGCTGTCCGACGAGGTCGCGCTGCTCGCCCAGCGCGCCCGGCTGTCGCTGCACGAGCCGGACGGCAGGGACGCACGGGACGGCGCGCGGGCGGTCCCCGCAGCGGACGAACCCGCCGACCCGGCCGAGGCGCTGGGGCTGACGGCGCGCGAGCGCGACGTGCTGCGGCTGGTCACCGACGGCCGGACGAACCGTCAGATCGCCGAGGAGCTCTTCATCTCGCCGAAGACGGCGAGCGTGCACGTCTCCAACATCCTGGCCAAGCTCAACGTCTCCGGCCGGGGCGAGGCGGCGGCACTGGCGCACCGGCTGCGGCTGTTCACGGTTCCGTCCGTATGACGACCGTCCCGGACTCGAGGTCTATCGACCCGCGTCCGGGATCGTTGTCGCCGGTGTCCTCGCGGGACAGCGCCAGCCGGTTCCGCTCGTCGTCGGTGTGCTTGCGTCCCGGGGTGAACAACTCATCGAGGGGATTGAACATCGCGCACCTTCCCGCTGTCAGCCGACCTTGAGCCGCAGAATGCGGTCGTCGCCGGGCTTGGGGGTGCCCCGCCCGTCCGTGTTGCTCGTGGTCAGCAGCAGGGTGCCGTCCTCCACGGTGACCACGGTACGCAGCCGCCCGTAGGTTCCTGTGAAGAACGCCTGCGGGGCCGCGGCGGCCTTCGTGCCGTCCAGCGGGATGCGCCACAGCCGCTCGCCCTTCAGCGAGGCCATCCAGATGCAGCCGGCGGCGTAGGCGATGCCGCTGGGGGAGGCATCGTCGGTGTGCCACTGCGCGACGGGGTCGACGTACCCCGCGCGGTGCGCCTGGCCCTCGACGACCGGCCAGCCGTAGTTCTTGCCCGGCTCGATGAGGTTCAGCTCGTCCCAGGTGTTCTGCCCGAACTCCGCCGCCCACAGCCTGCCCTGGGCGTCCCACGCCAGGCCCTGCACATTGCGGTGGCCGTACGAATAGACCACGGAGTCGGCCTCGGGGTTGCCGTGCGCGGGCTGCCCGTCCGGGGTCATCCGCAGGATCTTCCCGCCCAGCGACGTCTTGTCCTGGGCCAGCGGCTGGTTCCCGCTCTCACCGGTCCCGGCGTAGAGCATCTTGTCGGGGCCGAAGGCGATCCGGCCGCCGTTGTGGTTGGTGCCGCTGGGGATGCCGCGCAGGATCGTGTCCGGCGCCCCCAGCTGCTGGCCGACGGGCCGGGACGGGTCGTAGAGCATGCGCGCGATGCGGTTGTCGTCGGCGGTGGTGAAGTACGCGTACACCAGCTTGTCCGCGCCGAACGACGGGGAGATCGCGAGCCCGAGCAGCCCGCCCTCGCTGCCCGGCGTCCCGCCGGCCACCCCCGGCACCGAGCCGACCTCGGTGGTCTTCCCGGTGGCCGGATCGGTCCTGAGGATCTTCCCGGTGTTCCGGGAGGCGACCAGCAGGGCCCCGTCCGGGAGTTCGGCCACTCCCCAGGGCGTGGTGAGGCCGGTGGCGACGGTCCCGGTCACGGTGGCGGTACCGGTCGCGGGAGCGGCGGACTCGGAATCCGCCGGCTCGGCGGTCGCCGTGGGAGCGGCGGCGGTGGAGGTGGCGGGCCGTGACGTGGCCGGCGGCTCCGGCACCGCGCCGTCGGGGGAGGAGCAGCCCGCGAGCAGCGCGGCGGCGAGCACGGACGTCACGGCGGTCACGGTGGTCGCGGTGGTGGTACGGCGGTGCACGGTGGGTCCTCCCTCGTGGTGTCCCGCGGCGGCATCACCGGGCTCCGCCCCGCGATGCCGGCCTGGGACTCGGGGACGACCCCCGGGAAATTGCAGCACACAACGGGCCCACAGCGCCCGGCTCTTCGCGGTTCCCATGGCCCGCCTCCGGTTGTCGTCGGTCCGCCCGCGGCCCCCGCGACCCGGTCGCCCGCCGCCTCTCCCGCCCGTCCGTCCCAGTCTCCCGCCCGCCCGGCGAGCCCGCACCGTCAGTCCCAGGAGCCCCGTACGGCGGGCAGCCCGGCGATCTCCGCGAAGTCCGCCGGCTCCAGGCGCAGCGCCGCCGCCCCCGCGTTCTCCGCCGCCCAGCGCTCGGTCTTGGTGCCCGGCACCGGGACCACCGCGGGCCCCTGGCCCAGCACCCAGGCGAGAGCGACCTGGGCCGGAGTCGCGCCGTGCCGTCCCGCGATCCGCCGCAGCCCCGCCACGATCGGCTGGTTGGCGGCCATCATCTCGGCCGTGAACCGGGGGTGCCGGGCCCGCAGATCGTCCGGCTCGAAGCCCTGTCCCGGGGTGAGGGTGCCGGTGAGGAAGCCGTTGCCGAGCGGCATCGCCGCCATGAACCCGACGCCGCGCGCCGCGCACCACGGCACGAGCGCCTCCAGCGCCTCGGTGGACCACACCGACAGCTCCGCCTGCACACAGCTCACCGGGAAGACCTGCTGCGCGCGCACCAGCTGCCGGATCGTTTCCTCGTGCATCCGCCCGCCCGTCTCCCGCCGCCACCCCTCTGAGGATGCGCTGCGCGCGCCCCCCTTATTGGTACGCCGGTTTCCGCGCGCCCCGACCGCGCACAGCCCCAGCGAACGCACCTTGCCCGCCGCCACCAGCTCCGCCATCGCGCCCCAGGTCTCCTCGACCGGGACCTCCGCGTCGATCCGGTGCAGCTGGTACAGGTCGATGACATCGGTCTGCAGCCGCCGCAGCGACGCGTCGCAGGCCCGTTTGACGTAACCGGGCCGCCCGTTGGCCACGATGTGCTGCTCGCCCACCAGCAGACCGCACTTGGTGGAGACGAACACGTCCTGACGGCGCTCCCGCAGCACCCGCCCGACCAGCAGTTCATTGGTGAAGGGCCCGTACATGTCGGCCGTGTCCAGCAGCGACGTCCCGCTGTCCAGCGCCGTGTGCACCGCCCGCAGGGACCCCTCGCCGTCCTGCCGCGAAGCGCTGTACGCCCAGCTCATGGGCATGCATCCCAGGCCCACGGCGCCCACTTCGAGAGCTGCTGCACCGATTGTCCTGCGCTCCACCTGGCCTGCCCTCCTCACAGCGCCCCAACAGGGGCGTGGACCAAGGTAACGTCCCCCTCGGACAGTGCATCGCATAGCCTCCTGACCATGGCTGACACGTTGCTGAACCACCGGCCCCAGGTCTGGCTGCCCATCGCGGCCGAGGAGATCGGCCCGCTGCCCACCGACCTGGACTACGTCTTCTGGGACGGCGCCGACGCGTACCCGGCGGACCCGTCGACCGCCGCGTTCTACGTCGTCCCGTACATGAAGGGGGCGGAGGTCGCCGCCCGGCCGCTGCCCCGGATGACGGGCCTCCGCGTCGTACAGACCCTGAGCGCCGGCACCGACCAGGTCGCCGGGCATCTCGGGCACCTGCCGCCCGGCGTACGCCTCTGCAACGCCCGCGGGGTGCACGAGGCGAGCACCGCGGAACTCACCCTCGCGCTCACCCTCGCCTCGCTGCGCGGCATCCCGCGCTTCGTCCGCGGCCAGGACGCCGAGGAGTGGCACGACGGCTTCTACCCCGCGCTCGCCGACAAGAGCGTGCTGATCATCGGTTACGGCTCGATCGGCAGTGCGATCGAGGACCGGCTCACCCCGTTCGAGTGCGACGTCGTACGGGTCGCCCGCACCGCGCGCCCCTCCCCGCGCGGCCCGGTGCACGCCCTCGCCGAATTGCCCGAACTGCTGCCGGAGGCCGATGTGGTGGTGCTCAGCACCCCGCTGACCGAGGCGACCAGAGGGCTGGTGGGAGCGGAGTTCCTGTCCCGGATGAAGGACGGCGCACTCCTGGTGAACGTCGCGCGCGGGCCCGTGGTCGACACCAAGGCGCTGCTCGCCGAACTGGAGTCCGGACGACTGCGTGCGGCACTCGATGTCACGGACCCCGAACCGCTGCCCGCCGGACACCCGCTGTGGCACGCTCCGGGCCTTCTCATCAGCCCGCACGTCGGCGGCAGCACCTCCGCGTTCCTCCCGAGGGCCAAGCGGCTGCTGCGCGCACAGTTGTTCCGTTTCGCCACAGGGGAGCCGCTGAGCAACCTGGTCACCACCACCTGACGTCGCAGGTGGAGGGCGTGCGGCACCCGGTGACTGCACTGCGTGGTGGTGATCTCCCTTGCGGTTACGCTGTGTAGAGGAACTATGTCCCTGAGTGACGAGTCTGGTGTATCGTCCCGACCGGGGGACGCGTCACGGATGCCC
This sequence comes from Streptomyces sp. H39-C1, assembly GCF_027158125.1. NCBI lineage: Bacteria > Bacillati > Actinomycetota > Actinomycetes > Kitasatosporales > Streptomycetaceae > Streptomyces > Streptomyces sp. H39-C1. Next base: position 59,516 of record NZ_JAPVLS010000026.1, on the reverse strand, counting down.
ATGGGTTGACGGCGGCGCGCGAAAGGTCAGCAAGCGAGGGGGGCGACGGGTGATGCACGGCCAATGGCGAGACGACCTGACGCGGTGCAGCGGCGCACCGCGACAGCGATACGGGACCACACGGTGAGCTCGACCGGGGCGGTGATCGCTCAGCCACCCGCCCACACCGGCCGGGCGGCGCTCGTGCCGCAACTCCTGGTCGCCGTGCTCTGCGGAGGCTACGCGACCGGCGCCGCGGTGGGCTGGGGATCGGCCTGGATCGCCGACATCATGGGCGACTTCGGGCTCGCCGCCGCCGCGGCCGCGGCCAGTGTCTCCTCGTTCGTCTACGCCCGGACCCTCGCCGGCCGCCAGCGGCCCACCTGGTTCCTGTTCGCCGGCTCGTCCGCGATGGTGGCGCTCGGCAACGGCACCTGGGGCTGGTACGAGGTGGTGCTGGACGGCACGCTGCCGAAGACCTCGATCGCCGACTTCTTCTTCCTGCTCTTCGCCCCGCCGGCGATCATCGGTCTGCTGATGCTCGCCAAGCGCCCGGTCACCCGGGCCGGCTGGGTGTGCCTGGCGCTGGACGCCTGGCTCGTCGGCGGCTCGCTGCTCACCCTGGCCTGGAGCCTCGCGCTCGCCAACGACGCGAGCCTGAACGGGCTCAGCGCCGCCCAGGCCGCGCTGCGGCTCGCCTACCCGCTGCTCGACATCGCGCTCGCCAGCATGGTGCTGGCGCTGCACTTCCGGCGCTCCCCGGCCAACCGCGTCGCGGTCAACACCGCGATCGCCGCCCTCGCGCTGACCGTGCTGTGCGACGCGCTGTTCCGCTCCCCGCTCTGGCGCGAGCACTACCAGTCCGGCCACATCCTGGACGCCGGGTGGTTCGCCGGCAGCATGCTCCTCGCCTACGCCCCCTGGGCGGGCCGGCGGGACGCCGCCCGGCTGGAGCCGCGCTCCCGCGCGCACTCCAGCCGCAAGGTCGCCGGCTCGCTGGCCGCCCTCGTCCCGTACCTCGCGGCGGGCGTCTGCACCCTCGGCATCCTGTACAACGTGATCAGCGGCCGGAAGACCGACCATGTGGTGCTCTTCACCGGCTGCACCGTCGTCCTCGCGCTCGTCGTCCGCCAGGGCATCATGCTGCTCGACAACATCTCCCTCACCCAGGAACTGGCCCAGAAGGAGAACCACTTCCGGTCCCTGGTGCAGGGCTCCAGTGACGTCATCATGATCGCCGCGCCCACCGGCGTGCTGCGCTACGTGAGTCCGGCGGCCCGGGGCGTGTACGGGCGGGACGCCGAGGACATGGTGGGCACCGAGCTCGCCTCGCACATCCATCCCGAGGACCTGGGGCGGGTGGTGCACGAGGTCCGCAGGTTTCTCGCCGCCTCGCCCGCCGCGGAGCCCGCTACGCGCATCGAATGCCGGATCCGCGCCGGCCGCGGCCGGGACGGCGGCGGCTGGCTCAACGTCGAGTCCAGCGTCAACCGCTACCAGGGCGGGCTGATCTTCAACAGCCGCGATGTGACCGAACGGGTGCGATTGCAGGCCCAGCTCCAGCACAACGCCTCGCACGACCCGCTCACCGATCTGCCCAACCGGGCCCTGTTCACCGAGCGGGTGAGCCGGGCCCTCGGCGGCCGGCGCAGCGGCGACGGCGAGGCGGCGGTGCTCTTCGTCGACCTCGACGGTTTCAAGGCGGTCAACGATACGGTCGGCCACCAGGCCGGCGACGAGCTTCTCGTCCAGGCGGCCCGGCGGCTCCAGGAGTCGGTCCGGTCCGGGGACACGGCGGCACGATTGGGCGGCGATGAATTCGCCGCCCTCATCTGTGGCGGGAGCGCCGACCGGCAGCTCCGGGAGTACCAGATCCACGAGATCGCCGACCGGCTGCGCTCCGCGCTCTCCGAGCCGTACCGCGTGGAGTCCGGCGAGGTGCGGGTCGCGGCCAGCATCGGGGTCGCCTTCGCCGAGCCGGGGATCACGCCCAGCGAGCTCATGCGCAACGCGGACCTGGCGATGTACCGCGCGAAACAGGCGGGCAAGGGCCGGGTCGAGATGTACGCGCCCCAGATGCAGGCCGACGTGGTGCGCCGCGCCGAGCTGGCCACCCGGCTGCGCAACGCCCTGCACGACGGGGAGTTCACCCTGCTGCACCAGCCCGTCGTCGAGCTGCGGACCGGCCGGGTGGCGGCCGTCGAGGCGCAGGCCCGCTGGCGCTCCGCGCAGGGCATCCTCTTCACCCCCGCCGAGTTCCTGCGGGTGGCGGAGGACACCGACCGCACCGCGGAGCTGAGCCGCTGGCTGCTGCAGGAGGCGGTCGAGCAGGCCGCGCTGCGGCACGGCTCGGGCCATGCCGTGCCGGTGGCCGTCCGGATGTCCGTCCGCCGGCTGATGCACCGGGACCTGCCGCTCGGCAACATCGAGACGCTGCTGAGCCGCCATGAGCTGCCCGCCGGCGGACTGGTGCTGGAACTGACCGACAACGACCCGCGGATCTCCCTGGAGGAGCTGGAGCGCAGGCTCTCGGCGCTGCGCCGGCTCGGCGTGCAGATCGCGCTGGGCGGCTTCGGCACCGGATACGCCGCGATGACCGCGCTGCGCACCCTCCCGGTGGACCTGCTCAAGATCGACCGCAGCTTCGTGGAAGGAATCGTCGAGTCCGCCCGGCTGCACAAGATCACCGCGGGCATGCTGCGGATCGCCGAGGACCTGGGCATCCGCACCGTGGCGGACGGGGTGGACCGGCCCGAGCAGGTGATCGCGTTGCGCGCCATGGGCTGTACGCACGGCCAGGGCATGGCCTTCTCCGGTCCGCTCGACGAACACCGGCTGAGGGGCTCGCTGGCCCGTGGCGGCTACCCGGTACCTCATGGTTCCATCGCCCTGACCGGCGGCCCACTGCCCGTGCGGCACACCGGAAGCACCGGAACGGGTGATCCCCTTCGCTCAAATGCTGAGACGCCCGTCCCACCCGCTTGACACTCCGAGGGGTCCAGGGGGAGGGTCGTGTCCATGCGCACCCGAATTCTCGTACTTGGAAAGCGCGTCGGCTGACCGAGGCCCACCATCGCCTTGGAAAACGCACCGACGCGCTCCCCTCGCTTGCCTGACGGCACGAGGGGTTTTTTGTTGCCTGGCACCCAGAAGAAACTCATCTTCGAGAGAAGAGAACGCAGATGACCGAGCAGGCCACCGGGGCCCCCCATCCGCAGCAGCGGGCCCGCAGCGGGGGACAGCAGCCCACCACTCCCGAGCGCATGACGGGCGCGCAGTCCCTCATTCGTTCGCTCGAGGCGGTCGGCGCCGACACCGTATTCGGTATCCCTGGCGGTGCGATCCTGCCGGCCTACGACCCGCTGATGGACTCCGTCAAGGTCCGCCACATCCTGGTCCGCCACGAGCAGGGGGCCGGCCACGCCGCCACCGGCTACGCGCAGGCCACCGGCCGGGTCGGCGTGTGCATGGCCACCTCGGGTCCGGGCGCCACCAACCTCGTCACGCCGATCGCCGACGCCCACATGGACTCCGTCCCGCTGGTCGCGATCACCGGCCAGGTCGCCTCCAAGGCGATCGGCACCGACGCCTTCCAGGAGGCGGACATCTGCGGCATCACGATGCCGATCACCAAGCACAACTTCCTGGTGACCAAGGCCGAGGACATCCCGCGGACGATCGCCGAGGCGTTCCACATCGCCTCCACCGGCCGTCCGGGCCCGGTCCTCGTCGACATCGCCAAGGACGCGCTGCAGAACCAGACGACCTTCTCCTGGCCGCCGCAGATGGACCTGCCGGGCTACCGCCCGGTGACCAAGCCGCACGCCAAGCAGATCCGTGAGGCCGCCCGGCTGATCAACGAGGCCAAGCGTCCGGTGCTGTACGTCGGCGGCGGCGTCATGAAGGCCCGCGCCACCGCAGAGCTGCGGATCCTGGCCGAACTGACCGGCGCCCCGGTCGTCACCACGCTGATGGCGCTCGGCTCGTTCCCCGACAGCCACCCGCAGCACGTCGGCATGCCCGGCATGCACGGTGACGTCACCGCGGTCACCGCGCTGCAGAAGTCCGACCTGCTGATCGCGCTCGGCGCCCGCTTCGACGACCGGGTCACCGGCCGGCTCGACACCTTCGCCCCGTTCGCGAAGATCGTGCACGCCGACATCGACCCCGCCGAGATCGGCAAGAACCGCGCCGCGGACGTGCCGATCGTCGGCGACGCCCGCGAGGTCCTCGCCGACCTGATCGTCGCGGTCCAGGCGGACCACGAGGCCGGCCACAAGGGCGACTACGCCGACTGGTGGAAGGACCTCAACCGCTGGCGTGACACCTACCCGCTGGGCTACGACACCCCGGACGACGGCAGCCTCTCCCCGCAGCAGGTCATCGAGCGGATCGGCCAGCTGGCCCCCGAGGGCACCCTGTTCGCGGCTGGCGTCGGCCAGCACCAGATGTGGGCCGCGCAGTTCATCAAGTACGAGAAGCCCAACACGTGGTTCAACTCCGGCGGCGCCGGGACCATGGGGTACGCGGTGCCCGCGGCGATGGGCGCCAAGGCCGGCGTCCCCGGCGCGACCGTCTGGGCGGTCGACGGTGACGGCTGCTTCCAGATGACCAACCAGGAGCTGGTCACCTGCGCGCTCAACAACATCCCGATCAAGGTCGCCATCATCAACAACGGCGCCCTGGGCATGGTCCGCCAGTGGCAGAACCTCTTCTACGGCGAGCGGTTCTCCAACACCGTGCTGCACGCCGGTGAGACCAACTCCGACAGCGGCTCGACGGTCGGCGTCGGCTCGACGGTGAACCGCGGCACCCGCGTCCCGGACTTCGTCAAGCTGTCCGAGGCGATGGGCTGCGTGGGTCTGCGCTGCGAGAGCCCGGACGAGCTGGACGCGGTCATCGCCAAGGCCAACTCGATCAACGACCGCCCGGTGGTCGTGGACTTCATCGTCCACGAGGACGCCATGGTGTGGCCGATGGTCGCGGCCGGTACCTCCAACGACGAGATCCTGGCCGCCCGCGATGTCCGCCCGGACTTCAGCGACGGCCAGGAAGACTGAGGCGCAGGACCGAGAGAAGGAACGAAGCGACATGTCCAAGCACACGCTCTCCGTCCTGGTGGAGAACAAGCCCGGCGTCCTCGCCAGGATCACCGCGCTGTTCTCCCGCCGCGGCTTCAATATCGACTCCCTCGCGGTGGGCACCACGGAGCACCCCGAGATCTCCCGCATCACGATCGTCGTCAACGTGATCGACGAGCTGCCGCTGGAGCAGGTCACCAAGCAGCTCAACAAGCTGGTCAACGTTCTGAAGATCGTAGAACTGGAGCCCGCAGGAGCCGTTCAGCGTGAACTCGTTCTGGTGAAGGTGCGGGCCGACAACGAGTCCCGTTCCAAGATCGTCGAGATCGTCCAGCTGTTCCGCGCCAAGACCGTTGACGTCTCTCCCGAGGCCGTCACGATCGAGGCCACCGGCGGCGCCGACAAGCTCGAAGCGATGCTCAAGATGCTGGAACCCTTCGGCATCAAGGAGCTGGTGCAGTCCGGCACCATCGCCATAGGGCGTGGCGCCCGGTCCATCACCGACCGCTCGCTGCGGGCCCTCGACCGCTCCGCGTAGTGACAGCGCACCGCGTGGCCGCTCCGGCGGCGACGCGGTACCGCATAGCGAGACCGACAAGCTTTCTTCCGCCCACCGGACGTACTGTGTGGGCAATCCACCAGAACCAAGGAGATATCCCAAGTGGCTGCCGAGCTGTTCTACGACGACGACGCCGACCTCTCCATCATCCAGGGCCGCAAGGTCGCGGTCATCGGATACGGCAGCCAGGGCCACGCCCACGCGCTGTCGCTGCGTGACTCCGGCGTCGACGTGCGCGTCGGCCTGCACGAGGGTTCCAAGTCCAAGGTCAAGGCCGAGGAGCAGGGCCTGCGCGTCGTCTCCGTCGCCGAGGCGGCCGCCGAGGCCGACGTGATCATGATCCTGGTCCCGGACCCGCTCCAGGGCAAGGTCTACGAGGAGTCCATCAAGGACAACCTCAAGGACGGCGACGCGCTCTTCTTCGGTCACGGCCTCAACATCCGCTACGGCTTCATCAAGCCGCCGGCCAATGTCGACGTCGCCCTGGTCGCCCCGAAGGGCCCGGGCCACCTGGTCCGCCGCCAGTACGAAGAGGGCCGCGGCGTCCCGTGCATCGCGGGTGTCGAGCAGGACGCGACGGGCAAGGCGTTCGCGCTCGCCCTCTCGTACGCGAAGGGCATCGGCGGCACCCGCGCCGGCGTCATCAAGACCACCTTCACCGAGGAGACCGAGACCGACCTCTTCGGTGAGCAGGCGGTCCTCTGCGGCGGCGCCTCCGCGCTCGTCAAGGCGGGCTTCGAGACCCTCGTCGAGGCCGGCTACCAGCCCGAGATCGCGTACTTCGAGTGCCTCCACGAGCTCAAGCTGATCGTGGACCTCATGTACGAGGGCGGCCTGGAGAAGATGCGCTGGTCGGTCTCCGAGACCGCCGAGTGGGGCGACTACATCACCGGCCCCCGCATCATCAACGACCAGACCAAGGTCGAGATGAAGAAGGTCCTCGCCGAGATCCAGGACGGCACCTTCGCCAAGAACTGGATGGCCGAGTACGAGGCCGGTCTGCCGAAGTACAACGAGTACAAGAAGGCCGACCAGGACCACCTGCTGGAGACCACCGGCAAGAAGCTCCGCAAGCTCATGAGCTGGGTCGACGACGAGGCGTGAGCCTCATCGGGTGCGGGGCGGTCGCAGTGGCCGCCCCGTACCTTGTCCACGGCGTACAGCCACGTGCGGGTGATCCTTCCACCAAGGCACAAGTCGCGCTCGGCGGCGCCGATACACTGCAACTACAAAGCGCGTCAGGCTCACAGCGTCGTGCGTCTTCCACGCGGCATGCCATCCCCTCCCTCCCTGGAGCGTCCGCGGGACCGGCCGCCCACGAAGGACAAGTGAGGACCACGTGAGCCAGAAGCCTGTCGTACTCATCGCCGAAGAGCTGTCGCCTGCCACTGTCGACGCACTGGGGCCGGATTTCGACATCCGGCACTGCAACGGCGCCGACCGGGGTGAGTTGCTCTCCGCGATCAAGGATGCCGACGCCATCCTGGTCCGCAGCGCCACCAAGGTGGATGCGGAAGCCATCGCCGCCGCGCCCAAGCTGCGAGTCGTCGCCCGCGCGGGCGTCGGTCTGGACAATGTCGACGTGTCCGCCGCCACCAAGGCCGGCGTGATGGTCGTCAACGCCCCGACCTCGAACATCGTCACCGCCGCCGAGCTGGCCTGCGGCCTGCTCATCGCCACCGCCCGTAACATCGCGCCGGCCAACTCGGCGCTGAAGAACGGCGAGTGGAAGCGGAACAAGTACACCGGCGTGGAGCTGGCCGAGAAGACCCTCGGCGTCGTCGGCCTCGGCCGCATCGGCGCGCTGGTCGCCCAGCGCATGTCCGCGTTCGGCATGAAGATCGTGGCGTACGACCCCTACATCCAGCCCGCTCGCGCGGCCCAGATGGGTGTCAAGATCCTCAGCCTGGACGAGCTGCTGGAGGTCTCCGACTTCATCACCGTCCACCTGCCGAAGACCCCCGAGACCCTCGGCCTGATCGGTGACGAGGCCCTGCACAAGGTCAAGCCGTCGGTCCGGATCGTGAACGCCGCGCGTGGCGGGATCGTGGACGAGGAGGCGCTCGCCTCGGCCCTGAAGGAGGGCCGCGTCGCGGGTGCCGGCCTGGACGTCTACGCGAAGGAGCCGTGCACCGACTCCCCGCTCTTCCAGTTCGACAACGTGGTGGCCACCCCGCACCTGGGCGCCTCCACCGACGAGGCGCAGGAGAAGGCCGGCATCGCCGTCGCCAAGTCCGTCCGCCTCGCGCTCGCCGGTGAGCTCGTACCGGACGCGGTCAACGTCCAGGGCGGCGTCATCGCCGAGGACGTACGTCCGGGCCTGCCGCTCGCCGAGAAGCTCGGCCGGATCTTCACCGCGCTGGCCGGCGAGGTCGCCGCCCGCCTCGATGTCGAGGTCCGCGGTGAGATCACCCAGCACGACGTGAAGGTGCTCGAACTCTCCGCGCTCAAGGGCGTCTTCGAGGACGTCGTCGCCGAGACCGTCTCCTACGTCAACGCGCCGCTGTTCGCCCAGGAGCGCGGTGTCGAGGTCCGGCTGACCACGTCGAGCGAGTCGCCCGACCACCGCAACATGGTCACGGTGCGCGGCACTCTGACGGACGGCACGGAGGTGTCGGTCTCCGGCACGCTGGCCGGCCCGAAGAACATCCAGAAGATCGTCGCCGTCGGTGACGAGGACGTGGACCTGGTCCTCGCCGACCACATGGCCTTCCTCCGCTACACCGACCGCCCCGGCGTCGTCGGCACGGTCGGCCGCATCCTCGGTGAGGCCGGCGTCAACATCGCGGGCATGCAGGTCGCCCGCGCGGCCGTCGGCGGCGAGGCCCTCGTGGCCCTGACCGTCGACTCCTGCATCCCGCCGGCCGCCCTGGCCGAGATCGCCGAGGAGATCGGCGCCACGTCGGCCCGCGCGGTGGACCTCACGGACTGACCGCAGGTCACCGACCGACCGAGGTCACGACGTCAGCGACGAAGCCGCCCTTCACTCGTATGAGGGGCGGCTTCGTCATTCCCTCCCGCTACGCTGAACGCTGCGGACAGAATCCCGTCGATGGGAGGAATCATGACTGCCGAACCGCTTCCGGCCTGGGCTTTCCCGCCCCCGGGCGGGTTCACCGCGGACGACCTCGACCGTATCCCCGATCTCCCGCCGCACACAGAGCTGATCGACGGGAGCCTTGTCTTCGTGAGTCCGCAGAAGTATTTCCACATGCTGGCCGTGGATCTGTTGAGCACTTTCCTGCGACAGGCGGCCCCGGAGAAGTTCCGTGTACTGCGCGAGATGACCATTACCGTGAGCAGGAGCAATCGCCCTGAACCCGATATCTCGATCGTCCGGGCCGAGGCCGTGTCGGAATCGGCGAATGAAACCGGTTATCAGGCCTCGGACGTCGTTCTCGCCGTCGAAGTCGTCTCGCCCGAATCCGAGGACCGGGACCGCAAGCGCAAGCCCCAGCTCTACGCGGAAGCGGGTATCCCGCACTTCTGGCGGGTGGAGAAGGGTGAGGGCCGGCAGCCGGTCGTCTACGTCTACGAGCTCGACACGATGACCCATACCTATGTTCCGTCGGGCATCCACCACGAGCGGCTCAAGGTTCCCGTCCCCTTCACCATCGATATCGACCTCACCGAGATCGACCGTCTCTAGGCTTCCCGCAAGACGGCACATCCGGCCGATCACAGCCGCGCGGCCTTCAGCGCCATGTGGAGCAGCAGCCGGTCCTCGCCCTCGTCCAGGTCGAGGCCGGTGAGCTGCTCGATGCGGGAGAGGCGGTAGTAGAGGGTCTGCCGGTGGATGGCGAGGGCGGCGGCCGTGCGGCCCGCCTGGCCCGCGCAGTCCAGGTAGACCTCGGCGGTGCGGGCCAGCTCGCGGTGGGACGGCTCCAGCAGCGGGCGTACGGCGGGGTCGGCGGAGGAGCCGCCGGGGAGCGCCGAGAGCATGCGGTACGGGCCGAGGCCCGCCCAGTCGGCGACCGGCGCGAGCCGGGGCTGGGCCCGTGCCGCGCGGGCCGCACCGGTCGCCTGCCGCCATGCCTCGGACAGTCCGTCCAGCCCGCGGGCCGGCTCGCCGATACCCGCCACCGCGCCGGGCGAGCTCGAGGTCTCCAGCAGCCGGGCGGCGGCGGTGCGGGCGGGGGAGAGGTGCTGGACGGAGCGGAGCCGGACGAGCACGGCGAGCGGGTCGGCGGCCGGGACCGGGCCGGGGGTGGGCGGCCCGTGGGCCGGGACCCGGCAGAGGGCTGCGGCGCCCGGGATCGAGCGGATCCCCGGCAGTTCCGCCGAACCGTCGTCCGCGCCGTCGGCGGTATCCGGCCCGGCGCTGCTGTCCAGAGTGGGCGGGGCCGTCCAGCCAAGAACGCACACCAGCGCGTGCACCTCGTCCGCGTCCGGGCCGAGCGCCGCGCTCAGCGCGTCCCGCGCGGCCTCGCGCCGCTGGCCGGGGCCCGCCGTCAGTGCCGCACGCAGTTCACGGCCGACATCGGCGCCCGCCCGGGACTCGGCGGCCAGCCGGTCGCCGATCCGGTCGCAGACCTCCATCGCGGCGACGAGCCGCGGATCGGGATCCGGTCCGGCGTCCGAATCGTCGAGCAGCCACACATAGCCGTGCACGATGCCCCGATGGCGCACCGGCAGGCAGATCCGGCCCCGGACGACGCCCGCGTCGGGCGCGGCGGGGATGCGCACCGGGCCGGTGGCGCGGGCGATGCCGAAGCGTTCGAACCAGGACCGGACCTCGGCCGTCGAGCGCCGGGTCAGGATCGACCGGGTGCGGACGGGGTCCATCGCACCGTCGTCGCTGTCGTGCGCGCCGAAGGCGATCAGCCGGAAATCGCGGTCCTCCAGGGTCGCGGGCGCGCCGACGAGAGCGGACACCTCGTCGACCAGTTCCTCGTAGTCACCTCGCACCCCGCCATTGTCTCTTACATCTGTATGAGGGATGCCGCACGGATGCGTGACAGGTGTCGATGGTTCACGGGGTAGGTGAACCCTAGATTTCGCGGTGTCGCTGCCTGTTCATGCTCTGATCCTGAAGGAGCCCCCGTGCTCGGTCCCGTGTTGCTCGCCGCCTCGCGCAGCGACCGCATGCGTCGCATCGTCGCCGCCGCGCCGATCACCCGTCCCGTGGTGAACCGTTTCGTCGCCGGCGACGAACTGCATCCCGCCATGGACAACGTCCGCGAGCTCACCGCCTCCGGCCTGGAGGTCACCCTCGACCACCTGGGCGAGGACGTCACGGACGAGGCCACCGCGCACGCGACCCGCGACGCGTACCTGAGCCTGCTGCGGGCGCTGGAGACCGAGGGCCTCGGCACCCGCGCCGAGGTCTCCGTGAAGCTGTCCGCGTTCGGGCAGGCGCTGCCGGACGGCGGCCACGACATCGCGCTGGAGAACGTCCGCGAGGTCGCGGAGCTCGCCACCGCGATCGGCACCACGGTCACCCTCGACATGGAGGACCACACCACGGTCGACTCCACCCTGGGGATCCTCGCCGAGCTGCGCAAGGAACACCCCGACACCGGCGCCGTCATCCAGTCGTACCTGTTCCGCACCGAGGACGACGCCAGGAAGCTGGCCGTCGCCGGCTCGCGCGTGCGTCTGGTGAAGGGCGCCTACAAGGAGCCCGCGAGCGTCGCGTTCCAGTCCAAGGCCGAGGTCGACAAGGCGTATGTGCGAGTCCTGAAGATCCTCATGGCCGGTGACGGCTACCCGATGATCGGCTCGCACGACCCGCGCATGATCGCCATCGCCCAGGAGCTGGCCGCGCGCTACGACCGCAAGCCCGGCAGCTACGAGTTCCAGATGCTCTACGGCATCCGCACCGCCGAGCAGCGCCGCCTCGCGCACGACGGCGAGCGCATGCGCATCTACGTGCCTTACGGCGCAGACTGGTACGGATACTTCATGCGCCGCCTCGCGGAGCGTCCGGCCAACCTCGCCTTCTTCCTCCGTTCCTTCCTCCCCAGCCGCTGAGCCCACCCGTCACCCGCCGCCACCCTTCCAACGAGCGCTGCGCGCGCCCCCTTCACTCTCAACCTCGCTGAGTAACCCTCATCCCCGCTGCGAAACCCTCACCCCAAAGGAGCGCACCTCGATGGATGCTGTGACCCAGGTCCCCACGCCGGTGAACGAGCCGATCCACTCCTACGCCCCGGGATCCCCCGAGCGCGCCCGGCTCGAAGCGAAGCTGAAGGAGCTGGCCGGCAATCCGATCGACCTGCCGATGACCATCGGCGGCGAGCAGCGGATGGGCGGCGGCGAGCGCTTCGACGTCGTGCAGCCGCACAATCACAGCGCCCGCATCGGCACCTACGCCAACGCCACCGCCAAGGACGCGCAGGACGCCGTCGACGCCGCCCTCGCCGCCGCCCCGGCCTGGCGCGCGCTCTCCTTCGACGACCGCGCCGCGATCATCCTGCGCGCCGCCGACCTGCTGTCGGGCCCGTGGCGCGAGACGCTCGCCGCCTCGACGATGCTCGGCCAGTCGAAGACCGCCCAGCAGGCCGAGATCGACTGTCCGTGCGAGCTCGTCGACTTCTGGCGCTTCAATGTCTCCTTCGCCCGGCAGATCCTCGCCGAGCAGCCGATCAGCAGTGCCGGCGTGTGGAACCGCAGCGACCACCGGCCGCTGGAAGGCTTCGTCTACGCGATCACGCCGTTCAACTTCACGGCCATCGCGGGCAACCTGCCGACCGCCCCCGCCCTGATGGGCAACACCGTCGTGTGGAAGCCGTCCCCGACGCAGACGCACGCCGCCGTGCTGCTCATGCGGGTGCTGGAGGCCGCCGGCCTCCCCAAGGGCGTCATCAACCTGGTGACCGGTGACGGCATCGCCGTCTCCGAGGTGGCGCTCACCCACCCGGACCTGGCCGGCATCCACTTCACCGGCTCGACCAAGACCTTCCAGCACCTGTGGAAGACGGTCGGCACCAACATCGAGAACTACAAGACGTACCCGCGTCTTGTCGGCGAGACCGGCGGCAAGGACTTCGTCGTCGCCCACCCCTCCGCCGACCCGGCGATCCTGAAGACCGCGCTGACCCGTGGCTCCTTCGAGTACCAGGGCCAGAAGTGCTCGGCCTCCTCCCGCGCCTACATCCCGCGCTCCATCTGGGAGAACGGCTTCAAGGAGGAGTTCGCGGCCGAGGTCGACGGCATCACCATGGGTGACGTCACCGACCTGTCGAACTTCATCGGCGCCGTCATCGACGAGCGTTCCTTCGCCAAGAACAAGGCGGCCATCGACCGCGCGAAGTCCGACCCGACGATCGAGGTCGTCGCCGGCGGCACCTACGACGACTCGGTCGGCTACTTCGTCCGCCCGACCGTCCTGGTCTCGACCGACCCGGCGAACGAGATCTTCCGCGACGAGTACTTCGGCCCGATCCTCGGCATCTACGTCTACGACGACGCCGACTTCGACACCATGCTCGCCCAGATGGAGTCGGTCTCGCCGTACGCCCTCACCGGCTCGATCATCGCCCAGGACCGCGCCGCGGCCGTCGACGCGATGGAAAAGCTGCGCTTCGCCGCCGGCAACTTCTACATCAACGACAAGTCGACCGGCGCCGTCGTCGGCCAGCAGCCCTTCGGCGGTGGCCGCGCCTCGGGTACGAACGACAAGGCCGGCGCCGCGTCCAACCTGATGCGCTGGACGTCCACCCGCTCCATCAAGGAGACGCTGGTCCCGCCGACCGACTACCGGTACCCGCACCAGGGCTGATCAGGCCCTTAGCGGCCCCACCGCGGGCCGACGCAGACCGCCGCCCCCGTATTCCGGTCCCCATCCGGATGCGGGGGTGGCCTGCGTTCGGGTGGTCTCCGTCTCAGATAGTAGGAAGTCCGAGTAACTGTGGAGACATAACTGCCGCGCTGACCTAGCTTTGTAGATGCCGAACGAATCGCTCCACCAGCGATCGGCGGATGCGAACCAGCGCCCTTCACGCAGGTCACCCCCTGCCGCGCACGTTCCCCGCCCCGTTCTATGGCGACAACCATCTCCTTGATCTTCCTTTGGAGCTGATCACCATGGACGAGACCGCACGCGAGAACGCGATGAAGGCACTGCAGCGCTCGCTCGACCGCCGGGACAACGGCGGCAGCACGGGCCACGAGGCTCGTTAGCTCGGGCGCAGCCAACAACGAAGCGGTCCTCAAGCGCCGGACGGGCTGAAAAGCCCGTCCGCCGCTTGAGGATGTTGCTCAGCGAGCCTTGCGCGCCACCGTGAAGTGGTCGACGCGCTCACCGGTCTCCGCCAGCGCGGACACCGTCAGCGTCGACGTCCGGCCGGACGACGCCGGCTCGACCTCGACCGCGATGAACGAGTAGCCCGTGTAGCGGACCCGGGACCAGGCGACGGTCTCGGTGACCTTGCCGCCGCCCTTGGCCGAGTGCCAGGTGGTGACGGAGTCGACGTTGTGCTCGTGACCCTCGTACGAGTCGGGCGCCGGGAAGTCGTAGAGGCTGCGGCCCGCGCCGCCGGCCGTCACGTAGACGACGCCGTCCTTCTCGGGGTGCACCGTGTCGCCGATGGCGACCGGCTTCGAGACCTTGCCGCCGCGGATCGCGTCGGTGCGCTCGTAGACGTGGTTGTGGCCGTTGACGACCAGGTCGACCTGGTGCTTCTCGAAGAGCGGCACCCACTTCTCCTGCACACCGCCGTCGGAGGCGTGCGAGTTGGTGGTCGAGAAGGCGCAGTGGTGGAAGAAGACCACGATGAAGTCGATGCCGCGCTGCCTGCGCAGCTCACCGAGGCGCTTGTCCAGCCACGCGGTCTGCTTGCCGGCGCTGATGTCGTAGTTGGCCGGGATCTCGTACGAGACGTCGTTCGCGTCGAGCGCCACCACAGCGGTGTTGCCGTAGACGAAGGAGTACGCGCCCGGCTGGTTCTTCGCGTCCGGGCCGTTGCCCGGCAGGCTCCAGCGCGCTTCCTGGCCGCCGTAACCGTTGGGGGAGTACCAGGCCTCCATGTCGTGGTTGCCGGTCGTCACCATCCACGGGACACGGGCCGCGACGGACTCGGTCTGGGCCAGGAACTGGTCCCAGGTCCGCGCGTCGTAGACGGAGGAGTCGGACTGCTGGCCGGAACCGGCCGGGTCGGCGTAGCAGATGTCGCCGGCGTGCAGGTGGAACGCCGGGTTCTGCGCCAGGATCAGGCTGTCGTTGGCGAGCGCGTGGTAGCTGACGCCCTGGTCGCCGAAGGCGGTGAAGGTGAACCGCTCACCGCTGCGCGCGGGCGCGGTGGTGAAGGTGCCGATGGTGCCGAACGCCTGGCCGGCGGCCGGGTCGAAGCCCTCGTGGCCCACACCGTAGTAATAGGTCGTGCCGGGGTGCAGCCCGTCCAGCGCCGCGTGCAGGTAGTACTGGTCCACCGGCGGCAGCTTGCTGTTGAGCAGCTGCGGGGTGTGCAGCGCGCGGACCTCGGCCTGGATCTTGTGGCTGAGGGCCCAGGGCTTGAGGCCCACCCGGATGAACGGCTTCTTGACGGCCAGCGGGACCTGCCAGGAGACCCGGAACTGGGTCTTGGGGTCCGCGCCGAAGGCGAGGTGGCGCCCGAAGGGGGCGACGAGGGAGCCGCTGACGTGATGCCCGGTCGCGGGCTTGCTCAGCAGCGTGGGGGAGGCGGCGGCCGCGGTGCCGCTCAGCAGTCCGGCCCCCGCCACCGCACCGGCGGCAGCGACGGTGCCGCGCATGACCCCGCGGCGGGTCAGCCGGGAGCGCAGGTATTCATGCTGTTCGGCCATGCTCATCCGGTCGGCGAGCTTGTCCGCAATACCCATACGTGGTGTGTCCATGCCGCGCAATCTCGCATTGCCGTTCGACACTTGGTCGTACTCCGGATGAACGGTGCATGGCGACCCTCCCATATGTCCGTCATGCGGACACCATGTGTCATTCAATGGGACGCCGAGTAGGGTTTCCGCCATGTCTCGCACCCTCAGCCTCGCAGTGATCCCCGGTGACGGAATCGGCCAGGAGGTCGTGGCCGAAGGCCTCAAGGTCCTTGCCGCCGCCCTCCCTTCGGACGTGAAGCTGGAGACGAAGTCCTTCGATTTCGGCGCCAAGCGCTATCACGCCACGGGTGAGACGCTCACCGAGGACGATCTGACGCAGCTCAAGGAGCACGACGCGATCCTGCTCGGCGCGATCGGCGACCCGTCCGTGCCGTCCGGAGTGCTGGAGCGCGGCTTCCTGCTGAAGCTCCGCTTCGCCTTCGACCACCACGTCAACCTCCGCCCCAGCAGGCTCTTCCCCGGCGTGGCCACCCCGCTGGCCGGCAGCCCGGACATCGACTTCGTCGTGGTCCGTGAAGGCACCGAGGGCCCGTACACCGGCAACGGCGGTTCCATCAGGACCGGCACCCCGCACGAGGTGGCCACCGAGGTCAGCCTGAACACCGCGTTCGGCATCGAGCGCGTGGTGCGTGACGCCTACGCCCGCGCCCAGGCCCGCCCGCGCAAGAAGCTCACGCTGGTCCACAAGAACAACGTGCTGGTCTACGCCGGCCACCTGTGGACGAACATCTTCAACAAGGTCGGCGAAGAGTTCCCCGACGTGACCACGGACTATCTGCACGTGGACGCGGCGACGATCTTCCTCGTCACCGACCCCGCGCGCTTCGACGTGATCGTCACCGACAACCTCTTCGGCGACATCATCACCGACCTCGCCGCCGCCGTCTCCGGCGGCATCGGGGTCGCCGCCAGCGGCAACATCAACCCCAGCGGCGATTTCCCGTCGATGTTCGAGCCGGTGCACGGCTCCGCCCCGGACATCGCCGGCCAGAGCAAGGCCGACCCGACCGCGACGATCCTGTCCGTGGCCCTGCTGCTCCAGCACCTGGGCTACGCCGACGAGGCCGCCCGCGTCGAGAAGGCCGTGCACGCGGACCTCGCCGAGCGCTCCGCCCCGCGCAGCACGGTGGAGGTCGGCGACGCGCTGGCCGCCCGAGTAGCCGGCTAGCGCCCGCCCGTCTCCCGCCACCGCCCTTCCAGGGAGCGCTTCGCGCGCACCTACCCCTCTGGCCCCCCTGGGCCAATCCCCCGGCCGGGTGCGACCATCGACCCCGGGCCGCACATTTATGCCGATGGCCCCATCGCTGCGATAATCAGCGGTGGGGCCGCTGTGCGAGGGGAAACTCGGACGTCCAAGCACTGGGACGGCGGGTGCGGTCCGCCATGACCTCACGGTGAAGGACACGCAGACATGACGACGACGCCCACGATCGAGCTCAAGCCTTCCTCGCACCCGCTGTCCGACGCGGAGCGCGAGGCGATCCTCGCCAACCCCGGGTTCGGCCGCCACTTCACCGACAACATGGTGACGATCCGGTGGACCGAGGGCCGTGGCTGGCACGACGCGCAGCTCGTGCCGTACGCCCCGCTCTCCATCGACCCGGCGAACATGACGCTGCACTACGCGCAGACGATCTTCGAGGGCCTGAAGGCGTACCGCCAGCCCGACGGCACGGTCGCCACCTTCCGTCCCGAGGCCAACGCCAAGCGCTTCCAGGACTCCGCGCGCCGGCTGGCCATGCCCGAGCTGCCCGTCGAGACGTTCATCGAGGCCGTGGACGCGATCGTCGGCCAGGACAAGGCGTGGGTGCCCAGCGCGGGCGAGCAGTCGCTCTACCTGCGGCCGTTCATGTTCGCCACCGAGGTCGGGCTGGGCGTCAAGCCGGCCAACGAGTACCTCTTCATGGTGATCGCCTCACCGGCCGGCGCGTACTTCGCCGGCGGCGTGAAGCCGGTCTCCGTCTGGCTCTCCGAGGAGTACGTGCGCGCCGCGCCCGGCGGCACCGGCGCCGCGAAGGCCGGCGGCAACTACGCCGCGTCCCTCATCGCCCAGGCCCAGGCCATCGAGCACGGCTGCGACCAGGTCGTCTGGCTGGACGCGATCGAGCGCAGCTGGATCGAGGAGATGGGGGGCATGAACCTGTACTTCGTGTCCGGCAACAAGATCCTCACCCCCGCCCTGACCGGCTCGCTGCTCCCCGGCATCACCCGCGACTCGCTGCTGAAGATCGCCGCGGACCTGGGCTACGACGTCAACGAGGGCCGGATCTCCGTCGAGGACTGGAAGCGCGGCTGCGCCGACGGCACCATCACCGAGGTCTTCGCCTGCGGCACCGCCGCCGTGATCACCCCGGTCGGCTCCGTGAAGTCCACCCGAGCCGACTGGACCGTCGCCGACGGCAACCCCGGCAAGGTGACGATGAAGCTCCGCGAAGCACTCCTGTCCATCCAGACCGGCACGGCCCCGGACCCCCACGGCTGGATGCACCAGCTCGGCTAGGACCCGCACATCTTCGGCCAGGTTGTGCCCACCCGTTCCGCAAGGCGGAACGGGTGGGCACAACCGACCACCGGCCCGCACGGGCTTGTCAGACCTGCTGCACGAGCGCCCGCTCCGTTTCCTTCGCCGGAAGCGGATGCGGGCGTTTGGCGTTCAGCGCGAGATACGCGCCGGCCGTGACAGCCGCCGACAGCAGGAAGCTGAAATCGATGCCGCCGGTCCACGAAACGAGCGGTCCGCTGTAAAGCGGCGTATCCACGGCCAGGAGGCCGATCACCGCGCCGGAGGCCCAGGCGGCGGTAGCCGCGACGTTCCAGCCGCCCCGGTACCAGTACAGCCCCCCACGCGTCCCCCGGTTGAAAACCTGCAGCGCATCGGTGTCGTAGCGGCCTCGAACCCGCACGAACCCCAGCAGCGTCACCACCGCCCAAGGCGTCCCCACCGCCGTCAGCAACAGCACGAACGACGTCATCGCGTCCTGCGCCGCCCACGCGAAGTGCCCCAGGAAGACCAGTGCGGTGGAGAAGGCCGCCACGACGTACGTGGCCTGCGTCCGGGACGCGCGGGGCAGGATCGCGTCCAGGTCGAGGCCCATGCTGTAGAGCATCAGGCCGGCGTTGCCGACCGAGCCCGCCGAGGCGTTGGCCAGCAGTAGCGCGAGGTACCAGGCGGGGGCGGCGGCCACCAGCGGGCCCGCGTAGTCGTCGGCGGCGCCGACGGCCAGGGCGGTGAACGTGCCGAACAGCTGCGGCACGAGGAGCCCGACGACCAGGCCCAGACAGGTGGACCAGAAGACCTTGCGCTGACTGAAGCGGCGCGGCGAGATGTAGCGCGTGTAGTCGCCGAGCAGCGTGATGAAGGCGATGGGCCCGCTCAGCCCGGCGGACACGGCCGCGAGCAGCCAGGTCGGCCAGAAGCCGCCGAGCAGGTACGTGGAACCTTCCACCGGTGAGGTGGTGAAGCTGCCGGCGTAGGCGATGAAGCCGATGAGCAGCAGCACGGTGAGGCCGACGGCCAGGGCGCGGCTGAGCCGCAGCAGCATCCGGTAGCCGAAGACGGCGGCGGTCGCGGTGCAGGCGGCGAGGGCCGCGTAGACGACGGCGTAGCTCGCCGCGCCGGTCGGCAGGCCGAAGAGCCGGTTGAGGCAGCCGACGACGGCGTCGCCGCCGACCCACAGGGTCAGGGCGGTGTAGCCGAGCGAGAGCAGCAGGCCGATGACCGATCCGAGCAGCCGGCCGCGTACCCCGAAGTGGGCGCCGCTGCTGGTGGAGAGGTTCGTGGCGCTGCGCAGCGATACGAGGGCGAGCGGCGCGGTCAGCAGCGTGCCGACCAGGGTGCCGGCCGCCAGGGCGCTCACCGAGGCCCACCAGCCGAGGCCGAAGGAGACCGGCAGCCAGCCGAAGACGATCACTCCCAGGGCGAGATTCGACCCGAGCAGGATGCTGACCAGATCGCGCGGGCCGCTGGTGCGCTCCTCGTCCGGAACGGTGTCGACTCCGCGTTGCTCGATCTGCATGGGCGGTCTCCCTACGGGGTTCCTGTCGTCTTTGAACGCCATTCAATGTCTCCCACCTATGGCCTACGGTCAATACTTCCCGTCGACGGGATGAATTGTTAGAGTGGTGTTCTAACCCTTCGAGAGGCGCGACATGCGACTGACCCCGACCGAGCGGGACCGCCTGCTGCTGTTCGGTGCCGCCGAGCTGGCGCGGGCCCGCCGGGCCCGCGGCCTGCTGCTGAACGTGCCGGAGGCGACCGCGCTCATCGCCGACACCGTCTGCGAGGCGGCCAGGGACGGCCGCCGGCTGGCCGAGGCCATCGCCGCGGGGAAGGCGGTCCTCGGGCCCGAGGACGTGCTGCCCGGGGTGGCCGACGTGGTCAGGGAGGTGCACGTCGAGGCCGTCTTCGACGACGGCTCCCGGCTCGCCGTGATCACCGCGCCGATCGGCGGGGGATCGCTCGGCGACGACGCGCCCGGCGCCGTACTGACCGGCCCCGCGGTCCCCGATCGGGCTCCGTCCGTGACGGTGAGCGTGCACAACACCGCGACCGTGCCGATCAGCGTGACCTCGCACTTCCACTTCTTCGAGGCCAATCCGCGGCTGGACTTCGACCGGTCCGCCGCCTACGGCATGCGGCTCGCCGTCCCGGCGGGCTCGTCGGTGCGCTTCGGCCCGGGGGAGTCCGCGCCGGTGGGCCTGGTGCCGATCGGCGGTGCCCGGGTCGCGATCGGCTTCGCGGGTCTGGTGGACGGCCCGCTGGACGCGCCCGGTGCCCGCGAGGAGGCCCTGCGCAGAGCCGCGGCCTGCGGCTACCTCGGCACCCAGCCCCCGAACCCGACCCCGTTGGAGGACGGCTCATGACCGGAATCGACCCGCGCGAATACGTGGCGGTGCACGGTCCCCGCGCCGGGGACCGGGTGCGGCTGGGCGACTCCGGGCTCGTCATCCGCGTCGAGTCCGACGCGCAGTTGCCCGGTGACGAGTTCCTGGCCGGCTTCGGCAAGACCGCCCGCGACGGCATGCACCTCAAGGGCGCCGCGGTCCGCGACACCTGTGACGTCGTGATCAGCAACGTCGTGGTGATCGATGCCGTCCTCGGCATCCGCAAGGTGTCCATCGGCATCCGCGAAGGCCGGATCTCCTCGATCGGCCGGGCGGGCAACCCGGACACCCTCGACGGGGTCGATGTCGTCGTCGGGACCGGCACCAGCATCGTCTCCGGCGAGGGCCTGATCGCGACGGCCGGATCCGTGGACACCCACGTCCATCTGCTCTCGCCGCGGATCATGGAGGCCTCGCTGGCCTCCGGCGTCACGACGATCATCGGCCAGGAGTTCGGCCCGGTGTGGGGTGTCGGCGTCAACTCGCCCTGGGCGCTGCGGCACGCGTTCAACGCCTTCGACGCCTGGCCGGTCAACATCGGCTTCCTGGCCCGCGGCTCGTCCTCCGACCCGGCTCCGCTGGTGGAGGCGCTCGCCGAGGGCGGCGCCTCCGGCTTCAAGGTCCACGAGGACATGGGCGCGCACACCCGCGCGCTGGACACCGCGCTGCGCGTCGCCGAGGAGCACGACGTCCAGGTGGCGCTGCACAGCGACGGCCTGAACGAGTGCCTGTCGGTGGAGGACACCCTCTCCGTCCTGGACGGCCGCACCATCCACGCCTTCCACATCGAGGGCTGCGGCGGCGGGCATGTCCCCAACGTCCTGAAGATGGCGGGCGTACGGAACGTCATCGGCTCGTCCACCAACCCCACGCTGCCCTTCGGACGGGACGCGGTCGCCGAGCACTACGGCATGATCGTCTCGGTCCACGACCTCAAGCCCGACCTGCCGGGCGACGCGGCCATGGCCCGTGACCGGATCCGCGCCGGGACGATGGGCGCCGAGGACGTGCTGCACGACCTGGGCGCGATCGGCATCACCTCCTCCGACGCCCAGGGCATGGGCCGCGCCGGCGAGACCGTCCGCCGCACCTTCCAGATGGCCGGGAAGATGAAGGCCGAGCTGGGGCCGATGGAGGGCGACGGGCCCGCCGACGACAACGCGCGCGTGCTGCGCTACATCGCCAAGCTCACCATCAACCCCGCCATCGCCCACGGCCTGGCCCACGAGATCGGCTCCCTCGAAGTCGGCAAGCTCGCCGACATCGTCCTGTGGAAGCCGCAGTACTTCGGCGCCAAGCCGCAGATGGTCCTCAAGTCCGGCTTCCCCGCCTACGGCGTCACCGGCGACCCGAACGCGGCCACCGACGACTGCGAACCCCTCGTCATCGGCCCGCTGTTCGGAGCGCACGGCGCGACCGCGGCCGATCTGTCGGTCGCCTTCGTCGCCCGCGCCGCGGTCGAGTCCGCGAACGACCGGATGCCGACCCGGCGCCGCCGGGTGGCGGTGCGCGGCACCCGCGGTATCGGCCCCGCCGACCTGCTGTTCAACTCGCGCACCGGCCAGGTCGACGTGAACGGCAGCACCGGCCTGGTCACCCTCGACGGTGACCCGCTGCGCTCGGAACCCGCCGACCAGGTGTCCCTCAGCCGCCTGTACTTCTTGTGACAAGGATCCGCACCATGAACACGACCCCTGCAGCCGACGGCTTCCGGATGCCCCCCGAGTGGGCCCCGCACGCCCGCACCTGGATGGCGCTGCCGTCCGCCAGCACCACCTTCGCGGACGGCGAGGACCTCGACGTATCCCGTCGCGCCTGGGCCGAGGTGGCCCGCACCATCAGCCGCTACGAGCCGGTCACCGTGCTCACCACCCCCGGTGACGGCGACAGGGCCCGCGCGCTGCTCGGCCCCGGTGTCGACGTCGTGGAGCAGCCGCTCAACGACGCGTGGATGCGCGACATGGGCCCGACGTTCCTGGTCCGCGACGGCGAACTGGCCTCCGCGAACTGGGTGTTCAACGGCTGGGGCGCCCAGGAGTGGGCGCAGTGGGACCAGGACTCCCAGGTCGGCGCGAAGGTCGCCGAGCTGGCCGGTGCGCGCGCCTACGCCTCGTCGCTGGTCAACGAGGGCGGCGGCATCCACGTCGACGGCGAGGGCACCGTCCTGCTCACCGAGACCGTCCAGCTCGACCCGGGCCGCAACCCGGGCTGGACCAAGGAGCGGGTCGAGGAGGAGCTGCACGCGTACCTCGGCACGACCAAGGCGATCTGGCTTCCGCGCGGGCTGACCGCCGACTACGGACTCTTCGGCACCCGCGGCCATGTCGACATCCTGGCCGCGTTCGTCCGGCCCGGCACGGTCGTCGTGCACAGTCAGCAGGACCCGTCGCACCCCGACCACGCGGTGTCGCAGGAAGCGATCAAGCTGCTCCGCGACGCCACCGACGCGCGCGGCCGCGCCCTGGAGGTCGTCGAGCTGCCCGCCCCCTCGGTCACCGAGGAGGACGGAGAACTGGTCGACTACTCTTACGTGAACCACTACCTGTGCAACGGCGCCGTCGTGCTGTGCTCCTTCGACGACCCGGCCGACCGGGTCAACGCGGAGATCTTCGGCCGGCTCTTCCCGGAGCGCGAAGTGGTCCCGGTCGACGCCCGCACGATCTTCGCGCACGGCGGCGGCATCCACTGCATCACGCAACAGCAGCCCCAGGTGTGACCCAGGGATACATCGTCGGAGGACAGGGTGACCGGACAGCCCCGCGCCAGGCGGCGGCTCAAGCAGCCCCGTGAACTGGTGATGGCGGCCGCGATGACGGCCATCGCGGAGCACGGTCTGGCCGAACTCACCCTCGCCGGTCTCGGCCGCGAGGTCGGTATGAGCAGCGGTCACGTCCTCTACTACTTCGGCAGCAAGGACGAGCTGCTCCTCCAGACCCTGGAGTGGAGCGAGGAGCAGCTCGGCGCCCAGCGCCGCGCCCTGCTGTCCAAGCCGCTGCCCGCCCGCGAGCGGCTCGACCTGATCATCGACCACTACCTCGCCGACGGCCACCGCGATCCGCACTGGGTGCTGTGGTCCGAGGTCTGGACCCGCTCCCAGTTGGGCGAGGAAGGCCTCCAGCGACAGCTCTCGCTCGAACTGGCCTGGCACCGGGACCTGGTGGCGCTGGTCGCCGAGGGCATCTCCCGCGGCGAGTTCCGCGCCACCGACCCCGAACGCTTCTCCGTCCGGCTCCGCGCGCTGCTCGACGGCTTCGGCACCCACCTGGTCGTCGGCCTCCCCGGCACCGACCGCGAGGCGGTGCTCGGGCACGTCCGGGAGTTCCTCCAGGAGGGCCTGTTCGCGCCCGCCGCGTAGGCTTTCGCGGCTACCGTGGAGAGCGTGACCGCCCTCGTCGTCGCCGTTGTCGGTGTCCTCGGCACACTCCTGACCGCCCTGCTGGCGCACCGCGTTGCCGCCAGGAATGGCAACCGTGCGGAGCGGAAGGCATCGAACGCGCAGCTGAACCAGTCGATCCGGCGGTATCACGACGCGCTGTCCGGCTGCCTGGCCGTGCGGAGCGACGCCCTCGAGGTCGCGCGCCGCCAGGTACTGGAGGAGGCGCGCGCTGCGAACCGCGAGACGTACGCGGAGGCCCAGATGGTCATCAGCGACGCGGTGCTGGTCTCCGCGGCGGAGCTCATCGGGCGGCTGAACCGGGTGTACTCGCTGCTCACGCCCGCCGGCGGCGAGCAGCCGTCGGGGGAGCGGCGGAGCGAGGCGGAGACCGAACTGGCCGGGTGCTCCGACGATCTGTATGCGCTGCGCCAGCAGATGCGCCGCGATCTGGGCATCACCGAACTGCCGCCGCAACGGCCGGCGCCCCCGCGGCCGGGGCCCACCCGGTACTCCGGGGGAGGCGGGGGCAGCAGCGCGGGTCCGTGAGCCGGCGCCGCCGGAGGCGGTCTTGCGGGGGAACGGTCGGTTCCGGCACGGTCGTTGACCATGGGCACCACGGAACGCGCCGACGGTCAGCAGCACTGGAAGAAGATCTGGGTCGGCTCGGCCGGCAACATGGTCGAGTGGTTCGACTGGTTCGTGTACTCGACGTTCGCGACGTACTTCGCGGCCTCGTTCTTCCCCAAGGGGGACGAGACCGCCCAGATGCTGAACACGATGGGCATCTTCGCGGTCGGCTTCTTCATGCGGCCGGTGGGCGGCTGGCTGCTCGGCCGGATCGGCGACCGCAAGGGCCGCAAGGCGGCTCTGACGCTCTCCGTCTCGCTGATGTCGGCGAGCGCGGTGCTGATCGCGGCGGCGCCGACGTACGCGGTCGCCGGGTACGGCGGCGCGGCCGTCCTGCTCGTGGCGCGGCTGCTGCAGGGTCTGTCGGTCGGCGGTGAGTACGCGGCGAGCGCCACGTATCTGACAGAGGCGTCGGCGCCCGGCCGCCGCGGGTTCGCCTCCAGCTTCCAGTACGTGTCGATGACCGTCGGGCAGATCATCGGCCTCGGACTGCAGCTGATCCTGCAGCACACGATGTCCGACGGAGCGCTGCACAGCTGGGGCTGGCGGATCCCGTTCATCGTCGGCGCCGCCGGCGCGGCCATCGTCTTCTACCTGCGGCGCAACATGCTGGAGACGGACGTCTACGAGGGGGCGTCCGCGGAAGCGGGCGAGGCCGGGGAGGACAGCGGCACCCTGGGGACGCTGTGGAAGCACCGGCGCGAGGCGTTCCTGGTCATGGCGCTCACCATGGGCGGCACCGTCGCGTACTACACGTACACCGTGTACCTCACGAAGTATCTGTCCAGCAGCGCGGGCCTGCCCAAGCAGACCGCGACCCTCGTCAGTTTCTGCGCGCTGACGGTCTTCGCCTGTCTGCAGCCGCTCGCGGGAGCGCTGTCGGACCGCATCGGCCGCCGCCCGCTGCTGATCACCTTCGCGGTCGGCTCGACCTTCCTCACCGTCCCGATCATGACGATGCTCCGGCACGTCAGCGGCTTCTGGTCGGCCCTGGGGCCGGCCCTGCTCGCGCTGGTGGTCGTCACCGGCTACACGTCGATCAACGCCTGTGTGAAGGCCGAGCTCTTCCCGACCCACATCCGCGCCCTGGGCGTCGCCCTGCCGTACGCCCTCGCCAACGCCCTCTTCGGCGGCACCGCGGAGTACGTTGCGCTGTGGTTCAAGAAGGGCGGCATCGAGTCCGGCTACTACTGGTACGTGGCGGGCTGCGCGGCCGTGTCGCTCGTCGTCTACCTGTCGATGCGCGAGACGAAGGAGATCGATCTGCACCGGGTGGGCCCCGACACGCGGGACCGTGAGAAGGCGCTCGCATCCTGAGACGGGCCGGAGCGCGGGGGCAGGTCTGTGCCAGACTGCCTTCGTGCTCTCCAACGTCATCATTATGGACAGCGCACGCCGGTCCGCAGTGAGCGCCCCGTAGAAAACGTACGGCAGCGACCACCGTGTCCCAGACCCGCGTGCAGACCTCTCGCATCCGCGAGAGGTTTTTTCGTTTCCCGGCCCACCCACGCCGGACGCGAAGCGCGAGGGATCATTGGGGGCAAGTGGAGACGGGTCTTCCGGTAGCCACTCATCCGACAGGAGTCTCACCACCATGACAGCCGCATTGGACGACAGCTTCCATGTCTTCGACACCACGCTGCGCGACGGCGCGCAGCGTGAGGGGATCAACCTCACCGTCGCGGACAAGCTGACGATCGCCCGGCACCTGGACGACTTCGGGGTGGGCTTCATCGAGGGCGGCTGGCCGGGCGCCAACCCCCGCGACACCGAGTTCTTCGCCCGTGCCGCCACCGAGCTGGAACTGCGGCACGCCACGCTGGTCGCCTTCGGTGCCACCCGCCGCCCCGGCGGCAAGGCCGCCGAGGACATGCAGGTCAAGGCGCTGCTGGACTCCCAGGCTCCGGTGATCACGCTGGTCGCCAAATCCCACGACCGTCATGTCGAGCTGGCGCTGCGCACCACGCTGGAAGAGAACCTGGAGATGGTCCGCGACACCGTCTCCTACCTGCGCGAGCAGGGAAGGCGGGTGTTCGTCGACTGCGAGCACTTCTTCGACGGCTACAAGGCCAACCCGGAGTACGCGAAGCAGGTCGTGAGGACCGCGCACGAGGCCGGCGCCGACGTCGTCGTCCTCTGCGACACCAACGGCGGCATGCTGCCCGCACAGGTACAGGCCGTGGTCGGCCTCGTCCTCGCCGACACCGACGCGCGGCTGGGCATCCACGCCCAGGACGACACCGGCTGCGCGGTCGCCAACACCCTCGCCGCCGTCGACGCGGGCGCCACCCACGTGCAGTGCACGGCCAACGGCTACGGCGAGCGGGTCGGCAACTCCAACCTCTTCCCGGTGGTCGCCGCCCTGGAGCTCAAGTACGGCAAGAAGGTGCTCCCCGAGGGCGCGCTGGCCGAGATGACCCGCATCTCGCACGCCATCGCCGAGGTCGTCAACCTCGCGCCGTCCACCCACCAGCCCTACGTCGGCGTCTCCGCCTTCGCGCACAAGGCCGGTCTGCACGCCTCCGCGATCAAGGTCGACCCGGATCTTTACCAGCACATCGACCCCGAGCAGGTCGGCAACACCATGCGGATGCTCGTCTCCGACATGGCGGGACGCGCCTCCATCGAGCTCAAGGGCAAGGAACTCGGCATCGACCTCGGCGACGACCGCGAGCTCGTCGGCCGGGTCGTCGCCCGCGTCAAGGAGCGCGAGCTCCAGGGCTACACCTACGAGGCGGCCGACGCCTCCTTCGAACTGCTGCTGCGCGACGAGATCAACGGCCGCCCCCGCCGCTACTTCCGCGTCGAGTCCTGGCGCGCGATCGTCGAGGACCGCCCCGACGGCACCCACGCCAACGAGGCCACGGTGAAGGTGTGGGCGAAGGGCGAGCGCATCGTCGCCACAGCGGAGGGCAACGGCCCCGTCAACGCCCTGGACCGCGCACTGCGCGTCGCCCTGGAACGGATCTACCCGCAGCTCGCCGAGCTCCAGCTCGTCGACTACAAGGTCCGCATCCTCGAAGGCCGCCAGGGCACCGACTCCACCACCCGCGTCCTGGTCACCACCAGCGACCGCAAGGGCGAGTGGAACACGGTCGGTGTGGCCGAGAACGTGATCGCCGCGTCCTGGCAGGCGCTGGACGACGCTTACGCGTACGGGCTGCTGCGGGCGGGCGTCGACCCGCAGGAGTAATGGGGCCCGGGGCCCCCGTCAGCTGGTGGCGGGGGCCTGTCCGGTGGACCCGGTTCCGGTCTTGTCCGGGTCCGGGATGCAGCGGATGCTGCGGACGAATGCGTCCAGGTCGGGGAGGACTTCCAGGAATCGCTGGTGGTCCCACGACATCAGGAAGACGTGCACGTCCGTGTCGAAGTCGTCGTCGCGGAAGATGTAGTTGACCTGGTCGTACTGACCGATTTCGGTGACACCGCTCCACTGGGCCTTGACGCCCCGACCGAGCGCTTCGGTCTCGAACCACTCCGCAACCGGTTGGACCGTCGCGCTCTTGGTGCCGAAGTAGCTGTAGTGCTGGAACGCCTCTTCCCTGGTTCCTTCACGCTTCCACAGTGCGATGGCGACCGCGACCGGCATCTTCGTGTAGTCGGGGCAGTGAAAGTACAGCTTGTGCGCAGCCACGCTGCCGACGATTTCGCTCTGCCCCCGGACCAGGGCTTGCGCGAAGGGCAGAACTTCCTTCTTCACGACCTTCTTGGTCAGCTCCCGGCCGCCACGAAGGAAGCGGTCACCGGCGTAGTCGAAAGCCCACTCGGCGGCATCCGCCCATTTGGTGCCCTTGAAGGCAAGAGGGATGAGAAACCAGACGTCCCGGTCGTAGTCGATCCGGGCCCAGTTCTCCGTCGACTTGCGGTGGTCGAAGCTCACGCGTCCTCCTGCTGGTACTTCCACCGGAACGTGCTCATGATCGCATCGAACAGCGCGCCGAGGAGTTTTGCGATGTCGTCGTCGGGGCTTCCCCCACCGAATGTGGAGAACGAGGAGAGCAGCCAGCTGTCGGCGGTTCCGGGCACGGGAAGTATGTACTCGATGCGCCGCGACGCGTAATCGACCTCGCGTTCCGGATCGGCGTCGTAGTTCCGTTCCGTCCGGATGCCGGAGCACCCGGCGATTTCCACCGGCTCCCCACCCCGAGTCGTCGACAGTACTTCGGCCAGCACCTGCTGGGGATCAGGTGCGTCGAGCCGCCCGAATTCGACGTAGGAGATCAGGAACGAGGCCGGAAGGTTCTGCTCGCGGTTTCCCATGGGCAGGAAGAGATCGACGCCCGCGTTTTGACGCGCCTGGTTGATCACCTTTTTCAGCCGCGCCTCCAACTCCCGCCGGTACTGGGCGACCTGATCGCGTCCATGCTTCGCGAAGGCGCGGTCGAGGAGGGCGGCGATGGCCTTGTCCGTGCCCCGCTGGACCGGGATCTTCTCCCACTCGTCCGGGACGACCAGCCGGTATCCGCTCACTGTCATGAGCCGACCTCCACGGTGGTCAGTTCCTTGAACTTGCCGAATATGGGCAAGGGCTTCGAGGTGTCGCCTTCCACCACCGGGTGCAGGAGATCGCCGTCGAACCCCTTGCCGTGCACCAGGTTCCCGATGAAGTTGAACGTGTCGCTGCCGCCCGCCCAGTGGCTGAACTCGTCGGCCGCATTGGCGGCGCCATTGATGATCCGCACCGTCTTCAGGAAGCCGCCCGCGCGAGTGAGCGCGTTGGGGAACAGCCGGGTGTTCGGGAACTCCTCAGCGAGTTGGCGGAGTTTCGTCATGTTCTCCAGGACTTCCTTCTCGCCGCCGGCGAGGAACTTCTGGCCGACCGCGGTGCCGTAGTCGGACAGCGAGGACCACAGTCGGGTGAAGCCTTCCTGGTCCGCGCCTTCTGCCATGTCCGCGCCTTCGGCCAATGCCCGGCTCGCGTTCGTCCCGCCCTCCTCGCCCTCCGCTCCGGCGCGCGTCGCGTTCGCCACTCCCTCGGCGAACTCCGTCGAGCCGTCCAGCAGGCCCTTCGCCCAGGCCGCGGTGCCCAGGGTGACGATGGCGAAGGCGTCCATCGCCACGTCCGTCCAGGAGCCGTCGCCGGTGAGGGCGACGGCGGTATGGCCGAGCAGGGCGGCCAGCATCAGTCCACCGAGCAGGGCGGTGACGATGTCCAGGCCGGGGATGAAGAGCGAGACGATGATGAGGGCGGTGACGATCCAGGTACAGATGTCGGCGAGCAGCTTGATCAGCCCGGCATGCTCATGGATGAAGTCTTTGATCCCGTCCCACCGGCTGTCCTTCAAGCCGTCGTGTTCGGTGTCCTCGATCTTCTGCATCCAATGGTGGGCACGTTCGTCCCGATGGCTCTTCGTATGCGCCAACTGCGTTTTCGCCTGCGCCAGTTCGCCCTGGGCAGCCTGTTTCGCGTGGTCCAGGACGTCCTTGTGGTGTTGCTGCTCCGGGGTGAGTTTCGGCGCCGGCTGCCCGGGCGCCGGCTTCGCTTCGGGGGAGTTGGCGGTCGGCGCGACGGCCTGGGCCTTGGTCAGGGCCTTCAGCGACTCGGACTGGCAGTGGTCCAGGTCGTCGGCCCAACTGCCCAAATACCCGGACACCGTCTCGTACCGGGTGGCGACCTTTCCCAGGTCGCCCTTGAGTTCCGAAGCGGTATCGCGGAGCTTGTCGGCGAACTTGCCGACGTTCTCGTCGCCTGCGATATCCGTCAACAGGCCGATCTGATCGCGGATCGTCTCGGCCATTTTGCTGAGTCGCTTGGCTTCGGCTCGAACCTCGTGCGGTTCCCCGGGTATCGGGTCCTGGCTCTCGTCGAGCACGGCCCATTCGTAGTCCGGCGGCCTACTCATGCTGCTGGTTCTCCTCAGACGTGAACATGCTGGATCGACTACTGGCGGGGGGAGACGGGGCTACTTCTTCTTGCCTGCTCCGTCGAGGCCGTCTTCGAGCTTCTTGTCCACGTCCTTGAAGGCTTCCATGGTCTTCTCGGCCATCTCGCCCATCGCCTTCACCTTGTCCAGCAGCTTGTGCCGGTGGTAGTCCCAGTTGCTGGCGAAGTCGTGCATCGCGTGAGCGATGTCACCGGAGCCGAGAAATTCCTTGATTTCCTTCTGGCGCCCGCCCGTGTCCCCCAGCTCCCGCTGGATCGTCTGCAGGCTCTTCGTCGATTCTTCGAGCCTGTCGTAGGACACTTTGAGGTCCGCCATCCCCGCAACCATTCCGCTCGCCCTGGTCATGATCTGAATGCCGGGGAGGATTTCGCGGCATGCGGGCGCGCCACATCAACTGCGGGAGTTCCCCTGTTCGGCAATCCATTGATCGTTTCAAGCCCACGGGGGCCGGACAACCTGGAGCTCGCAAAGAACGGTAAAGACCTGGCCTATTCCTGACTCACGGTGACCAGGCGCTGCGGACCGGGCGGCGTCGTACGCCTACGCGGTGAGGTCGGCCCCGGCGGCGAAGGCGACGAAGCGGGTCCAGGCGGCGGGCGAGACCGTCAGAGCCGGGCCGTCAGGGTCCTTGGAGTCACGGATGTGCACGGCCTGGGGGTGGGCGGCGACGGGTCCATGCTGTGCGATCGCCCCAGCGGCCCACCAACACAGCGCCAACGCCTCCGCGGGCACGGCCTGTTACCCGTCCGGCCACCCTCTGGCGGACGCGCGTAGAACTCGGGCACACTCGTCACGCACCAACAGCGGCACCTGCACAACCGCCCCACCGGTTGCACGTATCCCGCAGGAGGTTCCCATATGAGTCCCAGCAGAGTGATGAAGCTCCGCAGGGTGCTGAGCGCGCTCGTTCTCGCGCTCGGTGTCCTGTTCGCCCCGGGGGTCGGCATCGCCGCCTCCCACGACGCCTACGCGGTCAGCAAGCTGACACACGCACAGGCCACGTCCATGTTCAGCTCGGCGGGGATCACCTGGTCCTCGTCCGGCGGCTGCTCCAACCGCAACGTCTCCACCTGTACGTCCTTCGACCAGCTCAACCTGGCCACCGCGCAGGGTGCCGTCACGCTCAAGCACGCGAGCGGCTGCGCCCTGAACATCACCGGCGGCACGGAGACCGGGCACGCGAGCGGCACGTACAGCCACTGGAACGGCTACAAGCTCGACTTCGGCAAGAACACCTGCATCACCAACTACATCCACCGGTTCACGTACATCGGGCTGCGGGGCGACGGTGCTCCGCAGTACAAGTCCGGGTCGGGGAACATCTACGCCGACGAGGGCAGCCACTGGGACGTCCTCTACTACAACTGCGGCGGCTGCTGAGAGTTCCGAACGAGCCGGTCACGGCCCGCACCGCCCGTGACCGGCTGCCTATGTGCGGAGCACCGTGCTCAGAGCCCGGTCTGCCACTGCCACTGCTGGTCGGGGTGGCCGTGGCAGTCCCAGATGACCAGGGCCGTGCCGTTCGCGGTGCTTCCGTTGTTGGCCAGCCCCACACACTTGTGCGCGCCGGCGAGACTGTGCCAGAGGTAGCTGTCGGCCTGTGCGTCGGCGTTGGCGGTCCCGGGGAGGACCAGTGCTGCGATTCCGGTCGCCGCCGCTAACAGCCCTAGCCGATATTTCAGACGAGATCTCATGAGCGATTTCTCCCTCGGATCAGTGGAAACTGCGTGACGGCCAGATTTCCGGCAAGCCCTTCGGCCTGTCCACAGACGTTCCGCTGAACGGAACCAGCGGCGCTTTTCTCAGCCAGGTGCCGTGACGTCCGGCGAGGACGCTCCCTGGAGCCGGCGCCGGCGCCCTAGCCCGCGGCCGGACCGGCCAGTACCCGCAGCAGTCGTGCCACCTCGTCCGTGACGGCGGAGCGCCCCGGGCCGAGGTACTTGCGGGGGTCGGTCACCTGCGGCTGCGCCGTGAGGGTTTCGCGCACCGCCGCCGTGAAGCAGGCGTTGAGGTGGGTGGCGATGTTGACCTTCACCATGCCGTGCGTGACGGCCCGCGCCAGGTCCTCGTCCGAGACGCCCGACGAGCCGTGCAGGACGAGCGGCACCCTGACATCGGCTCGCAGCCGTCCGATCAGCTCGAAGTCCAGCGCAGCGGTCCGCGTGCTCATCGCGTGCGAGGTGCCGACGGCGACGGCCAGGCCGTCCACGCCGGTCGCCGCGACGTACGCCGCCGCCTCGGCCGGATCGGTGCGCACGCCCGGCGCGTGCACCCCGTCCTTGCCGCCGACCTCGCCCAGCTCGGCCTCCAGCCAGACGCCCGCGCGGTGGCAGTGCTCGGCCACCGAGGCGGTGACGGCCACGTTCTCCTCGTAGGGCAGCGTCGAGGCGTCGAACATCACCGAGGTGAGGCCCAGCGCGACGGCCTGCTCCACGAGCATGCGGTCGGTCGCGTGGTCGAGGTGGACGGCGACCGGTACGGAGGCGGCGCGGGCGATGGCGAGGGTCGCGGCCGCGACCGGCTCCAGGGCGCCGTGGTAGAGCACCGCGTTCTCGCTGATCTGCAGGATCACCGGCAGACCCGCGCGCTCCGCGCCCGCCGTGATGGCGGTGGCGTGCTCCAGCTGGATGACGTTGAACGCGCCGACCCCCCGGCCGGCGGCCATCGCGGGGCCGGTGATCTCACCCGTGGTGACCAGTGGCATGGGATCCCCTTCAAGCAGTCGGATTCAGGTAGTCGGACGGAAGCAGGCGGAGCGCGTCAGGACAGGACGACGGAACGCGTCAGGTTGCGCGGGGTGTCGGGGTTGAGGCCGTTCGCCTCGGCGATGGCGACGGCCAGCCGCTGCACCCGGATCAGATCGGCCAGCGGGTCGGTGCCCGAGGCCTCCAGCGTGCCGCCGGTGCGCGCCACGTCCCCGTCCAGGCCCTCCGGGAGATCGCCGAAGACCCAGGCGATCCGGTTCGGGCCGGTGATCGAGATGGGGCCGTGCCGGTACTCCATCGCGGGGTACGACTCGGTCCAGGCGCCCGCCGCCTCCCGCATCTTGAGGCCGGCCTCCAGCGCGATGCCGTAGGACCAGCCGGTGCCCAGGAAGCTGAACTGTTCGGCGCCCAGCAGGTCCGGCGACAGCGCCTCGGCGATCGCGCGGCGCGCGTCGGCGACGGCGGGCGCGATGTCCTCGCCCAGGTGGGTGCGGAGCAGCGCCAGCACGCTGGTCGCGAAGCGGGTCTGGACGACGGACTTCTCGTCGGCGAAGTCCAGCACGACCAGGTCGTCCACGAGGTCCACGATCGGGGTGTCCGGATCGCCGATGACCGCTGTGGTCCTGACCGTTCCGCGCGTCCCGCCCGTCCCGCGCACCTTGCGGAGCAGTTCCAGCACCTCGGTGGTGGTGCCGGAGCGGGTGATGGCCACGATCCGGTCGTAGTCGCGGCCGTAGGGGAACTCGGAGGCGGCGAAGGCGTCGGTCACGCCCAGCCCGGCGCGCTCGCGCAGCACGGCGTACGACTGGGCCATGAACCAGGAAGTACCGCAGCCCACGACCGCGACCTTCTCCCCGGTGGCGGGCAGCAGGCCCGCGACCTCGGGGATGAGTCCGGCGGCGCGCTCCCAGCACTCGGGCTGGGTGACGATCTCTTCCGCGGTGATCGACATGGAGGTGCCGTCCCTTCGTCGTTCCGTCCGTCAGGTCGGACGGTACTGGATGCCCCGCCCGGAACCGGTGGCGAGGTGGAGAAATGGACTAGACCAGATGGGTGGACCGCAGAACCGGTCGACGGAACCGGTCGACGGAACCGGTCGACGGAAACCGGCCAGTGGAACCGGCCAGTCGAGCCGGCCCGTGGAGCCGGCCTGTGGAACCGGCCGGTCAGCCGAGGTCGGGTTCGGTGCGGATCTCGACGAACGGTCCGGCGTGCCCGTCGAGTTCGAGGACGGCGATCTCGTTGCGGCCGGGACGCAGCAGAGGCCACGGCACGTAGAGGGTCCGCTGCGGGCCGCGGTCCCAGTAGCGGCCCAGGCAGAAGCCGTTGACCCAGACGTAGCCCTTGGTCCAGCCGGGCAGCGCGAGGTAGCCGTCCGCGGGCACGTCGACGTCCAGGAAGCCGCGGTGGAACGCGGCGGGGGCCGGGCTGCTTGAGGCAGCGGCGGCGCCCCACGGCAAGCTGTCCGGCGTCCCGTCGCCGAGCGGCACCGGCTCGGCGGTCCAGCCGTGCAGGTACTGCTGGGTGTGCAGCACGCCCGACAGGCCCTTGCGGTCGCCGATCGCGGCACCGTAGTTGACCCGGCCCATGGACTCGACGAGCAGCTCCAGCCGGGCGGCCGACCCGTCCACCGCGATCTCCGGCCGCTCGTCGCCGTCGCGTTCCAGTACGGCGGCCGGTGCGCCGTCCACGAAGACGTGCGCCCGGTCGGCCAGCCCCTCCAGGGTGAGCGGATACGCCTTGCGGGGGCCGGGGATGCTGGTCCGGTAGAGCACCAGGCCGTGGGCCAGGCCGAGTTCCTCGAAGGACGGCGGCACCGGGGAGTGGACGGTGCCGGTCGAGAGCTGCCCGATGACGTCGAACAGCGGTACGGACTCGGTGAGTTCGATCCGGGCGGGCGCCAGCAGCGGCGGCATCGGCTCGGGGTCCGGCGCCGGCTGTTCGGCGTAGGCCGCGAGCACCTCGCGGAACGACCAGAACTTGGGGGTGGGCGCGCCGCGCTCGTCGATCGGCGCGTCGTAGTCGTAGGACGTGATCGTCGGCTGGTAGCCCTCGCCGGTGCGCGGGTCGGCGGTGTTGGCGCCCGCCCAGGTACCGAAGTTGGTGCCGCCGTGCGCCATGTAGAGGTTGACGGAGGCGTCGTTCTCCAGGATCTCGCGCAGCGCGCCGGCGGCGTCCTCGGGGGAGCGGACGGTGTGCTTCTCACCCCAGTGGTCGAACCAGCCGTTCCAGAACTCCATGCACATCGCCGGGTCCTGCGGCCGGAAGCGGCGCAGCTCGCAGAACGCCTCGGTGGCGCGGCTGCCGAAGTTGACGGTGGCGAGATGGCCGGGGGCCGCCCCGCCGGTGAGGAAGAAGTCCTCCGGACCGTCGGAGGTGAACAGCGGGACGTCGATCCCGCGCGACCTCAGGCCGTCGGCGAGGTGCTGCAGGTAAGCGCTATCCGTACCGAATGACCCGTATTCATTTTCTATTTGGACCATCAGCACATTTCCGCCCCTGGTGGTCTGATGGGCCGCGATCATCGGGATCAGCCGGTCGTACCAGCGGTCCACATGGGCCAGGTACTGCGGGTCGGCGACCCGCAGCCGCAGGTTGCGGTCGGCCAGCAGCCACCAGGGCAGTCCGCCGTTCTCCCACTCCGCGCAGATGTACGGGCTGGGGCGCACGATCGCGTGCAGGCCGGCCTCGGCGGAGGCGCGCAGGAAGGCGTCCAGGTCGGCGATGCCGTCGAAGTCGTACTCGCCGGGGCGCGGCTCGTGGAGGTTCCACGGGACGTACGTCTCCACGGTGTTCAGGCCCATCGCGCGCAGCATGCGCAGCCGGTGCGGCCACTGTTCGGGGAGTGTGCGGAAGTAGTGCAGTGCGCCGGACAGCAGGCGCAGGGGGCGGCCGTCGAGGGAGAAGCCCTCGGGTGACATCTCGAGCATGAGGGTTCTCCGGTGCTGTGACGTGCTGCTGCGGTTGGCGTCAGCGTGATCGTAAGTGGGCGTTCCTGTCGCCACAATCCAAAGAATCAAACAGTGTTCAATCCGTTGTGGGGTGCGGAACGCCCGTGGTAGAAACCGCTTACTAGAGAGAAGTGAAGCACACCGTCGTCTTCGCCCATGGAGGTTCCAACCGCCATGCCCTCCCCCTGGTCCCGCCGGACATTCCTCGCCGGAAGCGGCGCCGCGACCGTTGCCGCAGGCCTTCCCGCCGCCTCGCCCGCTGCCGCCGCACCTGCTGCCACCGCCCCCGCCGCGGCCGCCACCACGGAGGCCGCGGACGCCTTCGACACCCTGCGGCTGCGCTGGCGCGCCCTCACCCTGGGCACCGGATTCGACGCCGCTGCCGAGCCGTACGCGACGAAGCTCGCCACCCTCGGCACCGCCGCGCGCACCTCACTGGCGTCCATGGCCCCGGCCACCGGATCGCTCTGGCCCGACCAGCCGCTGAGCAGCACCGCCTCCATCACCGGCAGTTACGCCCGGCTCAACGAGATGGCGCAGGCCTGGGCCCAGCCCGCCACCGGCTCCACCGCCGACCCGGCGCTGATCGCGGCGGTCGTGCGGGGCCTGGACCACCTCTACGGGCAGGTCTACAACGAGAACACCACGCCGTTCCTCCCCAACTGGTGGGACTGGCAGATCGGCAGCCCCCGGCTCCTGCTCGACACGGTGACCGTGGCCTACGACGCGCTGAGCGCGGCTCAGACCGCCTCCTACCTGCGGGCCGTCGACCACTTCGTGCCGGACTCCGCCGTCGGCTCGTACTCCGGCACCAGCACCGGCGCGAACCGGGTCGACCTGTGCCGGGTCATCGCCACCCGGGGCGTGCTGGGCAAGTCGGCGGCGAAGCTGGTGCTGGCCCGCGACGCGCTGTCGCCGGTCTTCCCGTACGTGACGACCGGCGACGGGCTGTACGCCGACGGCTCGTTCGTCCAGCACACCTATGTCGCGTACACCGGCTCCTACGGCGAGGTGCAGATCGACGGCCTGGCGCGGCTGTTCGCCCTGCTCGCCGGCTCCACCTGGGCGGTCACCGACCCGAACCGGCAGATCATCCTGGACTCGGTCGAGAAGGCGTACGCACCCTTCCTCTACAACGGCCTGGTCATGGACGCCGTCTCCGGGCGCGCCATCAGCCGGGGCGTCGCCACCACCGATCCCACCCGTATCCAGGGCGACGACCACCGGCGCGGTCATCCGCTGCTCGCCCACATCGCGCTGCTCGCCGAGGGCGCGAGCGCCAACGAGCGGACCCGCTGGCAGGGCCTGGTGAAGGGCTGGATCCAGCGCGACTACTACAGCCCGGTGCTGGCGGACGCCAAGCTCGGCACAGCCGACCTCGCCCGGCTGCAGGCCATCGCCGACAGCGCCGTGACCGCGGTGGCGGAACCCGTCGCGCACCGGCTCTTCACCGGCATGGACCGGGCCGTCCACCGCCGCGCCGACTGGGCCGCCGCGATCAGCATGGCCTCGAAGCGCATCACGTACTACGAGAACGGCAACGGCGAGAACCTGCGGGGCTGGCACACCGGCTCGGGCATGCTCTCCTGGTGGGGCTCCACCTACGGCAACGGCCAGTACAGCGACGCCTTCTGGCCCACCGTCGACCCGTACCGGCTGCCCGGCACCACGGTGTCGAAGAAGGCACTCGCGGACGGGGAGGGCGGCGCGTGGGGCGCGGCGCGGCCGGACGTGACCTGGGTCGGCGGCGCCACGGACGGAGTGTTCGCGGCGGTCGGCCAGCACCTCAAGGGCCTGTCGAGCACGATGAGCGCCCGCAAGTCGTGGTTCTGTCTGGACGACACGGTCGTCTGTCTCGGCGCGGGCATCACCAGCACCGACGGCACGGCCGTCGAGACCGTCGTCGAGAACCGGAACCTCGGCGCGACCGGCACCCACGGCCTCGCCGTCAACGGCACCACGCAGTCCACGGCGCTCGGCTGGTCCGCGACCCTGGCCGGCACCACCTGGGCCCGGATCACCGGCTTCGGGGGCTATGTCTTCCCGGGCGGCGGGGGAGCGACGGTGAAGGCGGTGCGCGAGGCGCGCACCGGCACCTGGGCCGCCATCAACACCGGCGGCACGACCGATGCGCTGACCCGCCGCTATCTCACCCTCTGGCTCGACCACGGCGTGAACCCGACCAACGCCTCCTACGCCTATCTCGTCATGCCGGGCGCGACCGCCGCCGCCACCGCGGCCCGCGCCGCCGCCACCGGCTGGCTGGTGACCCTCGCCAACACCGCCGCGCAGCAGGGCGTCTCGGTCCCGTCGCTGGGGTTCACCGGGATCAACTTCTGGTCGGCGGGCACCGTCGGCGGCGTCACCGCCTCGCTCCCCGCCTCCGTCATGATCCGCGTCAGCGGCACCACGGCCACGGTCTGCATCTCGGAGCCGCCCCGGTCCGGCGGCTCGCTCGACATCACCTGGAGCCGGCCGGTGTCCGCCGTCACCTCCAAGGACGCCACAGTCACCGTCACCGGCACCGGGGCCTCACTGCGGCTCACCATCGCGCCGGGCATCACCGGGGCGACCCACCGAGCCACGGTGACTCTGGCGTGACACGCGGTCTAAATGATTCGTTCACGCGGGCAGCTTGCTCGTAAGGTGCCCGCGTGACGGATGACAGGACGCAGGACAACACGCCCACCGGCCGGTACAACGGCAGGCTGGAGATCCGGCCCGCGGACATCGGGGACGCGGTTGTCATCGCCGAGATCCACATGGCGTCACGCGCCGGCACCATGCCGTACCTCCCTCCGCAGCAGCGGAGCCTGGAGGAGGTCGCGTGGTGGGTGGAGAACATCGTGCTCACCGAGGGCCAGGCCTGGGTGGCGGTCGACTCCTACGGCGAGGTGCTCGGCTACGCCGCGCTGGAGGGCGACATGCTGGAGCAGCTGTACCTGCGGCCGGAGGCCCGCCGCCGGGGCGTCGGCTCGGCGCTCCTCGGCGAGGTGCGGCGCAACAGTCCCGACGGCCTGTCGCTGCACGTCTTCCAGGCCAACACCGGCGCCCGCGCGTTCTACGAGCGGCACGGCTTCACCGTCCTGGACACCAACGACGGCAGCCGCAACATGGAGAACCTGCCCGACATGACGATGCGCTGGATTCCCGGCACGGGCACGGGCACGGGTACGGGTACGGGTACGGGTACGGCTACGGAGTAGGGAGCAGGGAGCGTTGGCCAGGGCATACGGCCGGGCTGCTGACACGCGGTGACCAACGGCACACATACTGGCCGGTAACGTGCGGCAGTGGTGGCCGTAGGGTGATCGCCGTACGCTCCTCCCCACCCTCGACCGACATCCGGGAGACCGCATGCGTTCCGCGAAGGACTTCTTCCGCCCGCTGGCCGTAGGGGCTCCGGCCCCGGTACGGGAGGTGCCGTTCCGGCCCTCGCGGATGATCCACTTCTTCGATCCGGGCAACGAGAAGATGGCTGCCAAGGTCCCCTCCATCGCGCCCCAGGTGGACGTGCTGCTGGGCAACCTGGAGGACGCCATCCAGGCCGACCGCAAGGAGGCCGCCCGGAACGGGCTCGTGCAGATCGCCAAGGCGACGGAGTTCGGCGACACCCAGCTGTGGACGCGGATCAACAGCCTGGACTCGCCGTGGGCGCTGGACGACCTGCTCACCCTGGTCACCGAGATCGGCGACAAGCTCGACGTCATCATGGTGCCCAAGGTCGAGGGCGCCGAGGACATCCACTACGTCGACCGGCTGCTGGCGCAGCTGGAGGCGAAGGCCGGCATCACGCGGCCGATCCTGGTGCACGCCATCCTGGAGACCGCGACCGGCGTCGCGAACGTCGAGGAGATCGCCGGCGCCAGTCCCCGGATGCAGGGCATCTCGCTGGGCCCGGCCGACCTGGCCGCCAGCCGCCGGATGAAGACCACCCGGGTCGGCGGTGGCCACCCCGGCTACCTGGTCAGGGAGGACCCGAACCCGTCCGACGCCGACGCCCCGCGCGCCACGTTCCAGCAGGACCTGTGGCACTACACGATCGCCCGCATGGTCGACGCCTGCGCGGCGCACGGGATCCTGCCGTACTACGGGCCCTTCGGCGACATCCGCGACACCCTCGCCTGCGAGGACCAGTTCCGGAACGCCTTCCTGCTCGGCTGCGTCGGCGCCTGGAGCCTGCACCCGGTGCAGATCGCCATTGCCAAGAAGGTCTTCTCGCCCTCCCCGGCCGATGTCGCCTGGGCCCGCAAGGTGATCGACGCGATGGGCGACGGCACCGGCGCCGTCATGATCGACGGCAAGATGCAGGACGACGCGACGTACAAGCAGTGCCTGGTGGTCTCCGAACTGGCCGACACCCTCGCCGCCCGCGACCCCGAGCTCGCCGAGGCGTACGCCGCGGCAGAGAAGGAGTGACGACCATGACGGACAGCACCCTCCGCCCCCGCCGCTCCGTGCTCTACATGCCCGGGGCCAACGAACGCGCGCTGGAGAAGGCCAAGACGCTCCCCACCGACGCGCTCATCCTCGACCTCGAGGACTCCGTGGCGCCGGACGCCAAGGCCGACGCCCGCAAGCGCGTCGCGGCCGCCGCCGCGTCCGGGGAGTACGGCTACCGCGAGGTGACGATCCGGGTCAACGCCCCGGACACCGAATGGCACGCCGACGACCTGCGTGCCGCCGCCGAGGCCGGCCCGGACGCCGTCGTCGTCCCCAAGGTCGACTCCCCGGAGACCGTACGGGCCGTCGAGCGCGCCCTGGAGGCGGCCGGCGCCCCCGACCGCACCGCGATCTGGGCCATGATCGAGACGCCGCAGGCGATGTTCGACGCCCGCGCCATCGCCGCCGCGAGCGAGCGGCTGACCGTCCTGGTGATGGGCACCAACGATCTGGCCAAGGAACTGCACGCCGAGCACGTCCCCGGCCGGGCCCCGCTGCTGACCGGTCTCTCGCTGGCGCTGCTCGCCGCCCGCGCCACCGGCAAGACCATCTTGGACGGTGTCTACAACGACGTGCAGGACCTGGCGGGCTTCGAGGCCGAATGCCTCCAGGGGCGCCAGTTCGGATTCGACGGCAAGACCTTGATCCACCCGAAGCAGCTGGAGCCCTGCAACCGGCTCTTCGCACCCTCCGACGATGCGGTCGCACACTCCCGCCGGATCATCGAAGCCTTCGATCAGGCCACGTCAGAGGGGCGCGGCGTGGTCACGGTCGACGGCCGGATGATCGAGAACCTGCACGTCGAGGACGCCCGCCGGATCCTCGCGCTGGCCGGAGCGGTCGCCGGACGGTAGGGCGAAAGGTACAAAAAACCGGGTCCCGCGTGCCATGCGCGGGGCCCGGTCCTCTTTTGGTTCTGTCGATACCCGCCATGAAGTCGGAGCGGACACTGTACGAAGTGGACCCCCCGTTCGCGGGGGTCCCGCTCGTACTGTCGATACATGAGCTTTCTGGAAGAGGTGCCCGTCGAGGTGAACGACGCTCGCGGGCGCGTGGCCGAGCTTCGCGCGATCCGCGAGCAGGTCCTGCGCGGCCCCAGCGAGCGGGCGACCGAGGCGCAGCGCGCCAAGGGCAAGCTGACCGCACGCGAGAGGATCGCGCTGCTGCTGGACGAGGGCTCCTTCAACGAGGTCGAGCCGCTGCGCCGGCACCGCGCCACGGGCTTCGGCCTGGAGGCGAAGAAGCCGTACACCGACGGTGTCATCACCGGCTGGGGCACCGTCCACGGCCGGACCGTGTTCGTCTACGCCCATGACTTCCGGATCTTCGGCGGCGCGCTCGGCGAGGCGCACGCCACCAAGATCCACAAGATCATGGACATGGCCATCTCCTCGGGCGCCCCGCTGGTGTCGCTGAACGACGGCGCCGGCGCCCGTATCCAGGAGGGCGTCTCGGCGCTCGCCGGCTACGGCGGCATCTTCCAGCGCAACACCCGGGCCTCGGGTGTCATCCCGCAGATCTCCGTGATGCTCGGCCCGTGCGCGGGCGGCGCGGCCTACAGCCCGGCGCTGACCGACTTCGTCTTCATGGTCCGCGAGACCTCGCAGATGTTCATCACGGGACCGGACGTCGTCCAGGCCGTGACCGGCGAGAAGATCTCCCAGAACGGGCTCGGCGGCGCCGACGTCCACTCCGAGGTCTCCGGCGTCTCGCACTTCGCCTACGACGACGAGCAGCACTGCCTCGAAGAGGTCCGCTACCTGCTCTCGCTGCTCCCGCAGAACAACCGGGAGAACCCGCCCGCCACCGAGACCTCCGACCCGGCCGACCGCCGCGGCGACGTCCTGCTGGACCTCGTGCCGGCCGACGGCAACCGCGCGTACGACATGCGCAAGGTCATCGAGGAGATCGTCGACGAGGGCGAGTACCTGGAGATCCACGAGCGGTGGGCCACCAACATCATCGTCGCGCTCTCCCGGCTGGACGGCCAGGTGGTCGGCATCATCGCCAACCAGCCCAACAGCATGGCGGGCGTCCTGGACATCGCGGCGTCCGAAAAGGCCGCGCGTTTCGTCCAGATGTGCGACGCCTTCAACATCCCGCTCATCACTCTCCTGGACGTACCCGGCTTCCTGCCGGGCGTCGACCAGGAGCATGGTGGGATCATCCGGCACGGAGCGAAGCTGCTCTACGCGTACTGCAACGCCACCGTGCCGAGGATCTCGCTGATCCTGCGCAAGGCCTACGGCGGCGCCTACATCGTCATGGACTCCCAGTCCATCGGGGCCGACCTCACGTACGCCTGGCCCACCAACGAGATCGCGGTGATGGGCGCCGAAGGTGCCGCCAATGTCATCTTCCGCAAGCAGATCGCCGAGGCCGACGACCCCGAGGCCATGCGTGCCCGCATGGTCAAGGAGTACAAGGCCGAACTGATGCACCCCTACTACGCCGCGGAACGCGGTTTGGTGGACGACGTCATCGACCCGGCCGAGACCCGCGAGGTGCTCATCCGCTCGCTGGCGATGCTCCGGACCAAGCACGCAGACCTGCCGTCGCGCAAGCACGGCAACCCGCCGCAGTAATGGAGACCACCTTGAGTACTCCCGCCGACACCCTGGCCCCCGACGCTCTGGCCCCCGACACCGTGACCCCGGACACCCTGGTCCGCGTCGAGAAGGGCCACGCCAGCGCCGAGGAGCTCGCGGCTCTCACCGCGGTCCTGCTGGCCCGCGCCGCCGCCAACGGCCACGCCGCCACCAGCTACGAGCAGCCCCGCTCCACGGCCGGCTGGCGCCGCCTGGAGCGCACTCCGGGCTTCCGCAGCTCGCACAGCTGGCAGGGCTGATCCCGCCGGTACGTCCCTGACGTGCCTCAGCACGACAGAAACACCGCAGAACGACAGAACGCCGGGCGGCCCCCGTAGGGGCCGGCCCGGCGTTTCTCGTTTGGGGGGATCCTCAGCGCAGGCGCGCCATCAGCGCGTGCTCCACCAGGGTGATCAGCGCGGACTTCGCCTCACCGCGGTTGCGGGCGTCCGTGGTGATGATCGGTGCCTCGGGCCCGATCTGCAGGGCCTCGCGCACCTCCTCGGGGCCGTACGGCTGGTGGCCGTCGAAGCCGTTGAGCGCGATCACGAACGGCAGGCCGCTGTTCTCGAAGTAGTCCACGGCCGGGAAACAGTCCGCGAGCCGCCGGGTGTCCACCAGGACGACGGCGCCGATCGCTCCGCGCACCAGGTCGTCCCACATGAACCAGAAGCGGTCCTGGCCCGGGGTACCGAACAGGTACAGGATCAGGTCCTCGTCCAGCGTGATGCGGCCGAAGTCCATCGCCACGGTGGTCGTGGTCTTGTCGGGCGCGTGCGTCAGGTCGTCGATACCGGCCGACGCGGAGGTCATCACAGCTTCGGTGCGCAGCGGGTTGATCTCCGAGACGGCACCGACGAACGTGGTCTTGCCCACGCCGAACCCGCCCGCCACCACGATCTTCGCGGAGGTCGTGGAGCGGGTCGCCCCGTTAGAGCTTGCGAAGTCCACTGAGCACCCTTTCAAGCAATGTCACTTCTGGCTGACCACCCGCGGACTCGTCGCCACCGGGCTGGTGGACGGCGACCAGCCCGGCCTCGGCCAGGTCGGCGACGAGAATACGGGCGACACCGAGAGGGATCGTCAGCAGTGCGGAGATCTCCGCCACCGACTTGATCTCCCGGCAGAGAATGCAGATCCGCTGGTGCTCCGGCAACTGCCCCCGCAACTGCACCGGGTCGGCCGTGGTGCTGACCAGCGCCTCGATGGCGAGCTGGTAGCGCGGCCGGGTCCGGCCCCCGGTCATGGCGTACGGCCGCACCAGCCCGGAAGGGGCCTGGGCGCGCTGCCGGCCGGGCCGTGCCGGTGCCTGCGGCGGATCGTACGGCTGGATCCGGGGCTGGCGGTAGCGCGGCTCGGGGTCAGGAGTCGGAGCCGAGGGGAAGTTGTAACGGTTCAGAGGCGGCTGCTGCTGCTGGCTGCCGTACGGATCTCCGCCTGGTGGCGTTGTCACGGTTCCTCCTCCTGATGAAGGTTGTGGGGGCTGCGTTCCCGCACCCTATGGGTACGGGGACGCGCCCGCACGCCTGTCCGTTAGTTGAGCAGGCACCTAGTTGAGAAGACTGCTAATTGAGCAAACTGCCTTGAAGTTCGGAGCGGAGGTCGGGGGTGAGGACGGTCCCGGTCCGGTCGACCAGCAGGGCCATCTCGTACCCGACGAGGCCGATGTCGCACTCGGGGTGAGCGAGTACGGCCAGCGAACTGCCGTCGGAGACGGACATGATGAAGAGGAATCCGCGTTCCATCTCCACGACCGTCTGGTTGACGCTGCCGCCTTCGAAGATGCGGGAGGCTCCGGC
Source organism: Streptomyces sp. H39-C1 (assembly GCF_027158125.1). Lineage (NCBI taxonomy): Bacteria > Bacillati > Actinomycetota > Actinomycetes > Kitasatosporales > Streptomycetaceae > Streptomyces > Streptomyces sp. H39-C1. The sequence goes on along the minus strand of NZ_JAPVLS010000026.1, from coordinate 14,844 downwards.
GGTGAGCGAGGTCAGGCCGGAGGCGACGGCGGCGAGCTGGTCGGCGCGGTCACGAGGAAAGCCCTCGGACATCGCGAGCAGCAGGCCGTCGGCGGAGACCACCACCGTGTGGGACACCCCAGGGGTGTTGTCCACGAAGTTGGTGATCAACCAGTTCAGATTCTGTGCCGCCTGGCTCATCGGACTCAACTAACGCTCCTGGTTCTGAGGGCCACCGTAGTGATGGTCGGGGGCCTGGCCGTTCGTGTCAGTTCCCGCAGTGCGTCCCTGCTGGACGCCACGGCGCAGATTGCTCAGCCGGCCGCGGACGTCCTCCGGCGCGCGGGAGACCTGTGGGCCGCCCTGCGGAGTCTGCTGTGCGGTACCCGCGACCAGGTTGGCCTTGGGTACTCGACGGGGCAGGCCGGAGGGGGTTACCCCACCCGCCTTGGGTTCGCGGACCTGTTCGGCCCGCTGCCAGTGCTGGTCGTTCTGGGAACGCCAGTCGGTCTCGGCCTCTTCCGGCGCCTGTTCCGGCTCCGGATCGGGCTGGGGGACCGGCTGGACCGCCGGCTCCGCCGCCACCTGGTCCGGTTGCGGCCACTGCCGGTCGCGGCGTGGCAGGCCGGCATCCGTCAGCGAGGGGGAGCCTACGCTCTCCGGCGCCCCGAAGGGGGCCCCGGGAACGGAATCCGGCGCCTGCTGATCCTGCTGGGCGACGGGCTGCGCCCAGTCGTCCAGCACGGGTGGGACGGGAGCTCCGGAAGGTGCGGGCTGGACCGGGAAGTCCTGCTGCCACTCCGGCTCGTAGGACGACGGCTGCTGGTACGCGGGCTGCGCACCGTACGGGTCGCCCTGACCGTTGTACTCCGGCTGGCCGGCGAAGTCCTGCCCGCCGAAGTCCTGCCCCTGGAAGTCCTGCGCCGGGTAGCCCTGGCCCTGGAAGTCCTGGCCCGGGGCGTAGCCGCCGTCGTACTGCGGCTCGTACCCCTGCTGGTCCTGCTGTCCCCGCTGCCGCGGGATGTCGTCGCCGAACATCGCGACGTCCTCCGGCCGTTCCGAGGCCGAGGCCTCCAGTTGGGCACGGCGCTCCTCGCGCTGCAGCGAGCGGCCGACGGGGTCGAGCTGCCCGGGGGCGCCGGAGGCCGTGAACGCGGACTCGTCCGACCGCTCGTACTGGGAGTCGTCGAAGCCCAGCTCGGCGGCGGTCGGCTGGTAGCCGAACTCGGCGGTCGAGTGCTCGGGGACGATGCGCGACACGGTGAAGTCCGAATCGTCGTCCTCGGGCAGCTGGTCCTCGCCGCCACCACCGTGGGTGATCGGCTCCGGGAGCATGACGAGCGAGGTGGTGCCGGCCTGCTCGCCCGAGGGGCGCAGCTGGACGCGGACACCGTGCCGGTCGGCGAGCCGGCCGACCACGAACAGGCCCATCCGCTGGGAGATCGCGACGTCCACGGTCGGCGGGTCGGCCAGCTTGTGGTTGATGTCGGCGAAGTCCTCGGCGGTCAGGCCGATGCCCTTGTCGTGGATCTCGACCATGACGCGGCCGTCCGGCAGCCGGGTCGCGGTGACCCGCACCTTGGTCTGCGGCGAGGAGAACGTGGTGGCGTTCTCCAGCAGCTCGGCCAGCAGGTGCACGAGGTCGGTCACGGCGGTGCCGTGGATTTCCGTCTCCGGTATCCCGACCAGCTCGATGCGCTCGTACGCCTCCACCTCGGAGGCCGCCGCGCGCAGCACGTCGACGAGCGGGACCGGCTGGTTCCAGCGGCGGCCCGGCTCCTCGCCGGCGAGGACCAGCAGGTTCTCGCCGTTGCGCCGCATACGGGTGGCGAGGTGGTCCATCTTGAACAGGTTCTCGAGCTGGTCCGGGTCCGCCTCGTTGTTCTCCAGCTCGGTGATCAGCGTGAGCTGTCGCTGGATGAGGCCCTGGTTCCGGCGCGAGAGGTTGGTGAAGATCGCGTTGACGTTGCCCCGCAGCAGAGCCTGCTCGGCGGCGAGCCGCACGGCCTCGCGGTGCACCTGGTCGAAGGCGCGGGCGACCTCGCCGATCTCGTCGTGGCTGGTGATCGGGATCGGCTGGACCGTGGTGTCCACCCGGCCCGGGTCGGTGCGCGACAGCTGGTCGACCAGCCCCGGCAGCCGCTGTTCGGCGACGTCGAAGGCGGCGTTGCGCAGCTTGCGCATGCTGCGGCTCATGTTGCGCGCCATCATGCCCGCGATGATGAAGGCGACGATCAGGGCGAGGACGACGATGGCCGCGTTGATGATCGCGTCGGTCTTGGCGCTGGAGGAGATGGTCTCGGCGTCGCCCACGGCCGTTTCTGCGAGGTTCTGCTCGACGGTCCGGTACGCGTCGAAGGCGAGCGTGTTGCTGGCGAACCAGCTCTCCGGGGTGATGCCCTCGGCGCGGAGCTCCTTGGCCGACTTGTCCGAGGCGATCTCGGCGACCATCTTCTCGATGCCCGGCGGGGGCACGAACGTCTGACCGGCCTGCTCGGCCTGCGCGGCGGCGGCCGTGAGCTGCTCCTTGCCCTTCTTCTCCGCGGCGGCCTGGGCGTCCTTCAGGTGCTGGGCGTCGGCGGGGGTACCGCCGCCGCTGTACTCCTGGAGCGCGATGCCCTGCAGGTAGAGGTACGAGGTGAGGGCGGTCTGCTGGAGCTTCTTCTCCCTGGCCGGCACCTGGCCCTCGACCAGGATGTGCATGCCGATGGAGCGGCTCAGCGACTCGGCGGCCTTGGCCAGCGAGATGGCGTAGAGGGTGCGGCCGTAGCTGGTGATGTTCCCGGTGCCGAGGTTCAGCTCGTTGGAGAGTTCCATCAGCGGGTGCTGCACGCTGACGTACGCCTCTTCGGTCTGCTTGTCGGGCAGCTGCCGGGTGTAGGCGGCCTTGCGGATGGTCTGCAGGCGGGGCTCCGCCTTGCGGAAGCCCTCCACGCGGCGCTCCAGGGAGGCGGAGGCGGGCATCTGGTCGACGGCTTCGTTGAAGACCTGGGCGGCGGCGTCGGTGGCCGCGTAGGCCCCTGTCACCACCGGGTCGTCCCGCCTGCCCTGCACCAGGGGAACGACCGTGACGTCACGTTCGTTGATCAAGGCGTGGCTGTAGCCGGCCGCCGCGCGCACCAGGATGGCGGTGCGCTTGGCGGCGTCCGCCTGCTGCCAGGTGTGCACGGAGTTCTGCACGGTGAAGCCGCCCATGACGAGGGCGACGAGTACCGGGATGAGGAGGATGGCGTTCAGCCTGGTGGCCACCCGCCAGTTGCGCACCGCGAAACGGCTGCCGGACCCGGCAGGCTCCGGGGTGGCGACAGCGGTCGCGTCGGGCACGCCCTCGTACCGCTGGGGCGGTGTGAAATTGCCCCGGGGGCCATCCGCGGAGCCCGGCTCTGCTCGCCTCGTGTCCCTCACTTGACCAACAACCTCTCGGCGACAACACAGCAAAGTGCCGTTACTACTCTCGGGTTCTGCGAATTTCAGCACGTCATGGGGGTAGTAGCCAAACGTCGTACAAAGTGCAACGAACACTCGAACACGCTGACATAAATAGGGCATAAGCTCTTTGGGGTGCCAAATCGCACGACTGGTATCACCGCAACGGAACCAGTCGAGCGCGGGGGGTGTTCGCCACCCGTCGATTCTCTGTCGAAACGTTATGAACGCAAGAACCGGCCGTGTCAAATGACACAGCCGGTCCTGGGGACAACTGGCAACCATGAAGGCTTACTTGAGTCGAGCCAGCAATGCGTGCTCCACGAGCGTGATCAACGCGCTCTTCGCCTCGCCGCGGTGGCGGGCGTCCGTGGTGATGATCGGAGCCTCGGGCCCGATCTGCAGCGCCTCGCGTACTTCCTCCGGCCGGTAGGGCTGGTGGCCCTCGAAACCGTTGAGGGCGACGACGAACGGCAGGCCGCTGTTCTCGAAGTAGTCCACGGCCGGGAAACAGTCCGCCAGCCTGCGGGTGTCGACCAGCACGACGGCGCCGATCGCGCCCCGCACCAGGTCGTCCCACATGAACCAGAAGCGGTCCTGGCCCGGCGTACCGAACAGGTACAGGATCAGGTCGTCATCGAGGGTGATTCGGCCGAAGTCCATCGCCACCGTGGTGGTCGTCTTGTCCTGGACGTGGCTGAGGTCGTCGATCCCGGCCGACGCGGAGGTCATGACGGCCTCCGTGCGCAGCGGGTTGATCTCCGAGACCGCGCCGACGAACGTGGTCTTGCCCACGCCGAAGCCGCCCGCCACCACGATCTTGGCCGAGGTGGTGGACCGGGCCACAGGCGGGCCGTAAGCCGCCTGCGGTTGCGGTCTAGAGCTTGCGAAGTCCACTGAGCACCCTTTCGAGCAGTGTCACATCAGGCTGTCCGCCGGCCTCGCCACTGCCCGGCTGGTGGATAGCGACCATGCCGGCCTCGGCGAGGTCGGCCACGAGAATGCGGGCCACGCCGAGCGGGAATCCCAGCAGCGCGGAGATCTCCGCGACCGACTTGATCTCCCGGCAGAGGTGGCAGATCCGCTGGTGTTCGGGGAGCAGCCCCTGGTACTGGCCCGCATCGGCCGTGGTGCTGACCAGCGCCTCGATGGCGAGCTGGTAGCGCGGCCGGGTACGGCCACCGGTCATGGCGTACGGCCGCACCAGCGGCTGGTCGCCTTCATCCCCGTACGGCGCGTGGTGGGACGCGCCGTACGGGCCCGGCGAGGCGGGTGGCGGGGTCATGAGGGTCCTCCGTGTCCGGGCAAAACGGTCTCGGTGCAGGAAGTACGCATCGTGCGGTGAAAACGTGATCAGAGCAGTCAGTGCATCAGGCTGCCCTGGAGTTCGGAGCGGAGGTCGGGGGTGAGGACGGTCCCGGTCCGGTCGACCAGCAGGGCCATCTCGTACCCGACGAGGCCGATGTCGCACTCGGGGTGAGCGAGTACGGCGATCGAGGAACCCTCGGAGACGGACATGAGGAAGAGGAATCCGCGTTCCATCTCCACGACCGTCTGGTTGACGGCGCCGCCTTCGAAGATGCGGGAGGCTCCGGCGGTGAGCGAGGTCAGGCCGGAGGCGACGGCGGCGAGCTGGTCGGCGCGGTCACGAGGGAAACCCTCGGACATCGCGAGCAGCAGGCCGTCGGCGGAGACCACCACCGTGTGGGACACCCCAGGGGTGTTGTCCACGAAGTTGGTGATCAACCAGTTCAGATTCTGTGCCGCCTGGCTCATCGCACTCAACTATCGCTCCTGGTTATTCGTGCCGAAGCCCCGGCCGTCGGTGTTGCCATTGCCTGCCTCGCGGCCCTGCTGGATGCCACGCCGGAGGTTCGTCAGCCGGCCGCGCACATCGTCGGGCGCCCGGGAGACCTGAGGACCGCCCTGCGGCGCCTGCTGGGGGGTTGCCCCGCCTGCGACCAGGTTGGCCTTGGGTACCCGGCGCGGCAGACCGGAGGGAGTGACCCCGCCCGCCGACGGCTCGCGGACCTGTTCGGCCCGCTGCCGGAGTTCGTCGTTGGGAGAGGTGCGCCAGTTCGGCGTCTCCCGGGGCGCCGGCTGGGTCGGCTGGGCCGGAGTGACCGGCCGCGCCTGGACCGGAGCCGGTGCGGGCTGTTCGGCCCGGGCCCGCTGGGGCTGCTGCTGCGGCTGGGCCGGCGGCGTCTGCCGGGGCTGCGGAGCGGGACGGGCCGGAGCCGCGGGCGCGGCGGCGGTGGGAGCGGCGGGCGCCGCCCGTTCCACGTGCACCTGCTGCATCCGCTCGGCCTGACCGGTACGGAACCAGTCGGACTCCATCGTTGCGAAGATCGGCGTGGGCTCGTCACCGCGCGGCGGGGCCGGCGGCAGTGCCATCGGCTCGTTGACCGGCGGCAGTTGCGGCTCGACGCCGCGGTTCGGCTGCCGGTTGGCCTGCTGTGGGTAACCCTGCTGCTGATTGCCCTGCTGGCCGTTCTGCGACGGCTGGCCCTGCTGCGGCGGCCGGTTCCCGTTGAACCCGCCCGCGGCCGGAGGCCCGCCGCGCTGCGGCAGACCCTGGGCCGGGACGTTCTGGCCCGGGTACGGCTCGGTCAGCGACCGGTCGCCCGCCGGGGGAGTGCCGACCACCGGGAACTGCCCGGTGTCGGTCCGGCCGTCGGGGTAGCCGGGGCCGGCCTGCTGCCGGCCGGCCGGCAGCGGGAACTCGCCGGTACCGCTGTTGTCGGGCTGCGCGGGGCGCTGGAACTCACCCGTGGACTCCGGCTGGTACCCGTCGGGGCGAGCCCCGCCGCGTACCGGGGCCGGGCCCGGTGCTCCGCCGAAGACGTCGGAACGGAAGCCGCCGGGGCCCGCGTCCTGCGCGGTGGGCGCGGGGTACGGGTTGTTCGTCGGGGAGAACGGGTCGCCGAGCGGCAGACCGGCGTCCTGCCGGGAGCCGGCACCCGGGTTCGGGCGCTGGTAGTCGCCCCGCGGCTGCGGCTGCTGCGGTGCCGGGCGTGAGCCGGGCGGCGGGCCGTCGAAGTCGGGGCGCTCGAACCTGGCGGTGGACTCCACGTCCTCGTGGCCGCGCGGAGCGTCCATCGCCGGGCCGCGGTCGGCCGGAGCGGGGAAGCCCTGCTGCGGGTTCCCGCTGCGCTGCGGCTGGCCCTGCGGGGGCTGGCCGCCCTGCGCCCAGCTCGGTCCGGACGGCTGCGGCTGGCCCTGCGGCTGGCCGTTGTGCTGGCCGCCGCGCCGGGTGCCGGTGCCGCCCTGGCCACCGAGGCCGGGGCCGCCGCCGGAGTTCAGCGCCGGGCGCTGCCCGCCGCCCGCGACCTGGCCGCGCTGCGGCGGCCGGCCGACCTGTCCCGCGGGACCGGCGGGGGCACCGAAGGCGTTGGTGGCGGGGGCGCCGGGGCCGTTGGGCGTACCGGGCATGCCCGTCGCGATCGGGCCGCGCTTGCCTGCGGCCGCGTTCTTGGCGTTCTGGCCGCCCTGCGTGACGTCCACCGGCAGCATGACGAGCGCGGTGGTGCCGCCGGAGTCCGACGGGCGCAGCTGGATGCGGATGCCGTGTCGCAGGGACAGCCGGCCGACCACGAACAGGCCCATGCGGCGGGAGACCGAGACGTCCACGGTCGGCGGGTTCGCGAGCCGCTCGTTGATGTCCGACAGGTCCTCGGGCGAGAGCCCGATGCCGGTGTCGTGGATCTCGATGAGCACCCGGCCGTCCGGCAGCGCGTGGCCGGTGACCTTCACCTTGGTCTGCGGGGAGGAGAACGAGGTGGCGTTCTCCAGCAGCTCGGCGAGCAGGTGGACGAGGTCGTTGACGATACGGCCGGTGACCTCGGCGGCGGGCACCGAGGTGAGCTCGATGCGCTCGTACTGCTCCACCTCGGAGGCGGCGGCACGGAGCACGTCGACCAGCGGGACCGGGCGGGTCCAGCGGCGGCCCGGCTCCTCACCGGCGAGGACGAGGAGGTTCTCGCCGTTCCGGCGCATACGGGTCGCGAGGTGGTCGAGCTTGAAGAGGCTGGACAGCTGGTCCGGGTCCTGCTCGCGGCTCTCCAGCTCGGAGATGAGCGAGAGCTGGCGCTGGATGAGGCCCTGGCTGCGGCGCGAGAGGTTGGTGAACATCGCGTTGACGTTGCCTCGCAGGAGCGCCTGCTCGGCGGCGAGCCGGACGGCCTCGCTGTGGACCTCGTCGAACGCGCGGGCGACCTGGCCGATCTCGTCCCGGCTGTGGATACCGATCGAGACGACGGACGTGTCGACGTCCTGCGGGTCGGACTCCGACAGCTGCTTGACCAGCTCGGGCAGCCGCTTCTGGGCGACGTCCTGGGCGGTCTCCTGCAGCCGGCGCAGGGAGCGGATCATCGAGCGGGCCACGATGAAGGCGCCGACGACGGCGACACCGAGGACGATCAGGATGATCGCACCGTCGATGATCGCCTGGCGCTGGGCCTCGCCCCGCAGCTTGAGGGCCTGCTGCTGCATCTCGTTGAGCAGCGACCGCTCGATGTTGGTCATCGCCTGGATCTTGCTCCGGGCGGCGTCGTCCCAGTCGCGGTAGGTGGCTCCGGTGGCCTGGAAGGTGTTGATGCCGCCCTTGGAGTTCAGGATCCGGGTGGCGTTGGTGTCGTGGTTCTTGATCGTGTCGTTGCCGCCCTCGAGGGGGGCCATCAGCTCGACGGAGTCGGCGCCGCCGTAGATCTTCCCGAACCGGGTCAGCGCGGTCTTCTCGGACTGCGCGGCGGCCTTCGCGTACTGCCAGTCGTTCTCCGAGAGCGTGACGCCGCCCTGCGGGGCGAGCGCGGCGCTGATCACCGCGCGCTGGATGGATTCGAACTCCTTGGCGGAGGAGAACGCGGCCAGCGCGCGGGTGCTGCGGATCATTTCCTGGTTGCTGGTCGCCTGCGCCATGTCCTGGGACAGCGAGAGCAGCGACTGGATCAGCGAGTCGTACTTGTTGACCGTCAGCGCGATGTACTGCGGCTGCTGGTAGGCCTGGTCACGGATCTCGTTGATGCTGCCGAGCTGCTGCTCGATCGCGAGCAGGGTGGAGCGGACACCGACGAAGACCTGGTCGTTCGGGTCGACGTCGTCGGTGGTGCTCTGGAAGAGCTTGCGGTAACGGTCGGTCGTCTCCCGGGAGGCGCCGACGGCGTCGTCGCTCTTGCCGGTGCCGGAGGACATCGGTCCCGCGGAGCGGTCCCGTTCCTCCTGCAGCGCGCCGGCGAGGTCGGTCGCGTGCTCGGTGATCTCGGTGAGCTGCTTCATGTGCTCGAGCTGGGCGATGTTGTCCAGCGAGCTGGAGATACGCAGCGCACCGAGCGAGGTGGCCGCGACCACCGGCAGGGCGAGCAGAGAGATCAGACGGGTGCTGATCCTCCAGTTGCGCATGGCTATTCGGGGGCCTGGCTTACCGACACCGCCCGTGATCCGGCCGGCGTCGATGCCGCTGTGCGTGCTTGAGCGTCCGGCGGCCGCGGTGTTCACGGCGTCGTCGGATCGCTGCGGCGACGGACCGCTGTTGGCTCCGCCGGGCTGCTCCGGGTCGCCCGCAGCGCCGCTGTCCCTCTTGAAACGTCCCTGCACTAGCGTCGCAACCTCTGGACCAGGCGTCCCCCGCATGTGCGGCGGGACGGTGTCGAGTCATGGGGGCCCCGGTGATCCCGGAGTAGGGATGACCGACGATGCCCTTCACCGCCACTCGATGCTCGTACGCGCCCCCTGACGCGCTGGCTTCGATTGATGTGGCGGTCCGGGGAATTCCAGCACAGTGCAGGATCTCCAACAAGGGCCGCAGCCCAGTCAATGACATGAGTGACTGACTGCGCCGGTCCGGGCACAGAGCGTTCAGGTCCGTTTCGGCGAAAGCCCGCGATTCTGGAACTTTTGGGCACCGAAGGGCGCTCCGGGCAGGGCGAACGGCTCGTGTCCGGGTGGAGGGTAAGGTCCGTGAACTCCCGTAATGTCCGCTTGGTGGAGGGGCGCGGACCGCCCGATTCGGGCCTTATGCCGGGTAGTTCGTGAGCAAAATCACAACGAGATCGTTGCCTGGGTCGCGTAAATCGGGGAACTGTCGCCACTAGCCTGGATCTTTACGCACGGCAGCGTTCTGTAAACCAGTGCACCCAGGTGACCCCGCAGACCCGCGTCGCAACCGGCGCCCCGACCCCCTGAGGCCCAGACACCCCATGAAGACCACCATGCTGTTCCGCCCGATCGCCAACCCGCGCCGCACCACCCTCATGCACCTCAAGGATGCCGAGGAACTGCAGGCCCCGGTGATCGCGGCCGAGGACATCATCGGCGACGAGCTGCCGCAGCAGACGGCCAACCCGCGCCGCACGATCCTCATGGACGCGCCCACCGCCTGAACCACGGGCAGCGGCGGAAATCAGCAGGGTGCGCCCGGGGCCTCACGTTAACCTGGAGAGATCCAGTCTTCGGCCAGTGAGGGGCAGCAGCTTCCCGTGCGCATCGCCAGGTTCTCCATCGACGGCAATGTCGCCTTCGGCGCGGTCGAGGGCGACCCGACCGTCCCCGACGGTCTCGTCCTCGACATCATCAAGGGCATCCCGTTCGCCGAATTCGAGCTCTCCGGCACCAAGGTGCCGCTGAGCAAGGTCCGGCTCCTTCCGCCGGTGCTCCCGAACAAGGTCGTCGCCATCGGCCGCAACTACGCCGAACACGCCGCGGAACTGGGCAACGAGGTCCCCGCGGTCCCGGTCGCCTTCTTCAAGCCGTCCACTTCCGTGGTCGGATCCGGTGACCCGATCGTGTACCCCTCGTTCTCGAACGAGGTGCACCACGAGGCCGAGCTGGCCGTCGTGATCAGCCGGCTGTGCCGCGAGGTCCCGCGCGAACGCGTCAAGGACGTCATCCTCGGCTACACCTGCGCCAACGACGTCACCGCACGTGACGCGCAGCGCGCCGAGGGCCAGTGGGCCCGCGCCAAGGGCTTCGACTCCGCGTGCCCCCTCGGCCCCTGGATCGAGACCGATCTGGACCCCTCCGACCTGGCCATCACGGCCACGGTCAACGGCGAACTGCGCCAGGCGGGCCGGACCAGCCAGATGGTCCGCTCGATCGAGGACCTGATCGTGCACATCACCGAGGCGATGACGCTGCTCCCGGGCGACGTCATCCTCACCGGCACCCCGGCAGGCGTCGGACCGCTCAACGTCGGCGACGAGGTCGCCGTCTCCATCGAAGGCATCGGCACTCTCACCAACAAGGTGATCAAGCGTGGCTAGCGCATCCCCCGTACGCGTCCGTTTCTGTCCCTCGCCGACCGGCAACCCGCATGTGGGCCTGGTCCGCACCGCCCTGTTCAACTGGGCGTTCGCCCGGCACCACCAGGGCAAACTGATCTTCCGTATCGAGGACACCGACGCGGCCCGGGACTCCGAGGAGTCCTACCAGCAGCTGCTCGACGCGATGCGCTGGCTCGGCTTCGACTGGGACGAGGGTCCCGAGGTCGGCGGCCCGCACGCCCCGTACCGGCAGTCCGAGCGCATGGACATCTACGCGGACGTCGCGAAGAAGCTCCAGGACGCCGGGCACGCCTACGACTGCTACTGCACCACGCCCGAGCTGGACGCCCGCCGGGCCGCCGCCCGCGCCGCAGGCAAGCCGTCCGGCTACGACGGCCACTGCCGTGACCTCGGCGCCGAGCAGATCGCGGCCTACCAGGCCGAGGGCCGCACGTCGATCGTCCGCTTCCGGATGCCGGACGCGCCGATCACCTTCACCGACCTGGTGCGCGGCGAGCTGACCTTCACCCCGGAGAACGTGCCCGACTTCGGCATCGTCCGGGCCAACGGGGCGCCGCTCTACACGCTGGTCAACCCGGTGGACGACGCGCTGATGGAGATCACGCACGTGCTGCGCGGCGAGGACCTGCTGTCCTCCACCCCGCGGCAGATCGCGCTCTACGGCGCCCTCGCCGAGATCGGCGTCGGCAACGGCACCACCCCGGCGTTCGGCCACCTCCCGTACGTCATGGGTGAGGGCAACAAGAAGCTCTCCAAGCGCGACCCGGAGTCCTCGCTCAACCTGTACCGCGAGCGCGGCTTCCTGCCAGAGGGTCTGCTCAACTACCTGTCGCTGCTCGGCTGGTCCCTCTCGGCCGACCAGGACCTCTTCTCGATGGAGGAGATGGTCGCGGCCTTCGACATCGCGGACGTCAACGCCAACCCGGCGCGCTTCGACCTCAAGAAGTGCGAGCACATCAACGCCGAGCACCTGCGGATGCTGGACGTGAAGGCGTTCATGGCGGCCTGTGCCCCGTGGCTGAAGGCGCCGTTCGCACCCTGGGCCCCCGAGGCGTTCGACCAGGCGGCCTTCGAGGCCATCGCCCCGTACGCCCAGACCCGCCTCCAGGTCCTCTCGGACATCACGGCCAATGTCGACTTCCTCTTCCTGGACCAGCCGGCCGAGGACGAGGCGTCCTGGCAGAAGGCGATGAAGGAGGGCTCCGACGCCCTGCTGCGCACCGCCCGCGCCAAGCTCGCCAACGCGGATTGGTCCGACCCGGAGTCGCTGAAGGGCGCCGTGCTGGCGGCCGGCGAGGAGCACGGCCTGAAGCTCGGCAAGGCCCAGGCCCCGGTCCGCGTGGCGGTCACCGGCCGCACGGTCGGCCTGCCGCTCTTCGAGTCCCTGGAGGTGCTCGGCCGCGAGCGCACCCTGGCCCGCGTCGACGCCGCACTGGCGAAGCTCGCCGGCTAGGGCCTGTCCGGTCCTGGGGCTGACGGCTCCGGGGCCACCGTCCTAGGGTTGGCGGCATGCCGATCCGTGCGGTCCTCTGGGACGTAGACGACACCCTGTTCGACTTCACGACAGCCGACGAGCAGGGGTTTGTGCAGCATGTGGTGGCCGAGGGCCTGGCCGGCGGATCCGAATCCGCCGGCCAGGCCCTCGGTCGTTGGCAGTTGATCACCGCGCGCCACTGGCAGCGTTTCGCGGACGGAGCCGTCGACTACGAGGGCCAGCGCCGCGACCGGGTCCGCGAGTTCCTGGGTGAGCCGCTGAGCGACCCGGAGGCGTCCGCCTGGTTCTCCCGTTACGTCTCCCACTACGAGGCCGCCTGGGCCCTGTTCCCGGACGCCTCGCCCGCCGTGGCGGCGCTGGCGCCCGGCTACCGGCAGGGAGTTCTGTCGAACTCCAGCACCGTCCACCAGGAGCGCAAGCTGCGCACGCTCGGGCTGCGGGACCGTTTCGAGGTGCTGCTGTGCGCGGCGGAGCTGGGGGTGAGCAAGCCCGCCGCCGGGGCGTTCCTGGCGGGGTGCGCGGCGCTGGGCCTGCCGCCCGCCGAGGTGGCGTACGTCGGCGACCAGCCCGAGATCGATGCCCGTGGTGCGGACGAGGCGGGTCTGTTCGGCATCTGGCTGGACCGCCGGGGCACCGCCGCGGGACCGGATATCCCGTCGGGCCTGCGAAGGATCATCGGACTGGCTGAGCTGCCCGCGCTGCTGGCTGCGAATACCGGTTTTGGAGCCCCGTCCCCCATCGGGTAATGTTCTTCCTGCGCCGCCCAACCGGGCCGAAAGGCCAGGCCGGAAGCGCAACATCAAACAAACCCCCGGCCAGGGGGTTGTGTTTTGGTGGGGTATGGTGTAATTGGCAACACGAGGGTTTCTGGTTCCCTTATTCTAGGTTCGAGTCCTGGTACCCCAGCGCAGTACAAAGCAAGTGCGAGCCCCCGTTGTGTAGCGGCCTAGCACGCTGCCCTCTCACGGCAGTAGCGCCGGTTCGAATCCGGTCGGGGGTACAGATCCTTCTCTCCGTCACCTTCGGGTCGCACCTGACCGTGACGATGCAGGATCGCTAGGGCCCCCGTTGTGTAGCGGCCTAGCACGCTGCCCTCTCACGGCAGTAGCGCCGGTTCGAATCCGGTCGGGGGTACTTGACACACCATGGGGTATGGTGTAATTGGCAGCACGAGGGTTTCTGGTTCCCTTAGTCTAGGTTCGAGTCCTGGTACCCCAGCGCAGTACCGCGTATGTTGAAGCAAGTGCGAGCCCCCGTTGTGTAGCGGCCTAGCACGCTGCCCTCTCACGGCAGTAGCGCCGGTTCGAATCCGGTCGGGGGTACGTATCGAAGAGGCCCTCCGCCACGGCGGAGGGCCTCTTTGCTGTGTCCCCGCACCCCGCCGGGCCGGCGCTCAATCTCCGGTGCCGAAACGGCGGTTGGACTCCTCGGCCTCCGCGAGTCGGCGCAGACTCAGCAGGACCGGCTCGTAGAGCACGGTGAGCGCGACCGCCGCCTCGACCTGTTCGAGGGGGGTGCTGAACCCCTCGACAAGGTCCAGGTCGGTAACGGCCAGTTGGGCCGCGGCCCGGGCGTACGGCGCCAAGTCGTCGGCGTCACAGGGATATCCGAGCCGGACCAGTGCCGACACCGCCACCACGAGCGTCGCCCAGGCCGGGGCCTCCTCGCCGGCGTCCAGGCATTCCTGCCAGGCGAGCCGCCGCATGAGCAGCTCCACCTCGCGCCGGGCGACCGCGGTCGCCGGATCGTCCTCGACCGGCTTCGGGCCCTGCGGCAGCGCCCAGACGGCGGCACCCAGCCGCGTGTTCTGGTCCAGCGACTCGTCCTCGACCGCCGCCAGCACCTGGCGCGCGGTGGCCACCGGCATCCTCCCGACCTGGATCAGGGCCCGGACGAGGCGCAGCCGGCGCAGATGGTCGTCGCCGTACTCCGCCTGGGTGGCGGTGATCCGGCGGCCGGGGGGCAGCAGTTGCTCCCGCAGGTAGTACTTGATCGTGGCGGCCGGGAGTCCGCTGCGTTCACTCAGTTCCGCGAGCTTCATCCTCTTGCGCCCTTCCTTGGATAGCTTCACTATCCAACCATGGATAGTGAAGCTATCCAATACATCGACACCGGGGAGCCACCATGAGCGCCGAACTGTTCGAGGGCCGGACCACCGCCGCCGTGGAGGGTGAGGTGATCGTCTTTCTCATCGGAATGCGGATCAACAACTTCTGGGCCCTGCGCAGCTGGTGGCCGGTGATGAGGGCGATGCCGCGCATGCTCAAGGAGCTGTCGCGGGAGAAGGAGAGAGGACTGCTGGGCTTCCGGCTCCACTTGGGCATGCCGCGGGTCTTCGAGGTGACCCAGTACTGGGAGTCGCGTGAGCAGCTGATCGCCTACGCCTCGGCGCAGGACGGCGAGCACCGCCCGGCGTGGGCGGCCTTCAGCCGGCGGGTGCGGGCGGGGAAGAACAAGGTCGGCTTCTTCCACGAGACCTACGCGGTGCCCGCGGGCAGCTACGAGCAGGTCTACATCAACATGCCGGCGTTCGGCCTGGGCGAGGCCACCGGGGTCATTCCGGTCGGCCGCCGCGGCGAGAGCGCCAAGGAGCGCCTGGCGTACCGGGCGGGCTGACGCACCGGGCGGGCTGCCGTCCGGGGACGGGAAACAGGTGCGCGCCGGTGC
>NZ_JAPVLS010000269.1:0-1094 GCF_027158125.1 Streptomyces sp. H39-C1 | reverse complement strand
TGTCCGATGGCGCTGGTGAAGACGACGGGCATGGAGGCCCGTTCCGCACCATGCTCACGCGCCAGATCCCGCAACACCCGAACCCCGCCATACGCCCGGTGCTCCAACCCCTCCCACACCTGACGCTGCAACGCCCGCGCCCGATCCACAAACCCCACAGAACCCGAAACATCCGCCTCCACCAACAACACCGACGTGAAATCACCCACCAGACGATTCACATCCGCATGCAAAGGCCACCGATCAGCCACCGTAAAATTCAACGTGAACCGCGGCGACTTCGACCACACCCCCAAAACCTCCGCATACGCCGCCGCCAACACCGCAGACGCCGTCAAACCAAACGACGCCGCCCGCTCCTTCAACACCCCCCACCGAACCCCGTCCAACACAAACTGCCGCCGCACAAACCTCGGCTCCACCCCAGAAGGCGCAACCACCAACGGCAACTCCGGCGCCGCAGGCAAATCCTCAATCCGACCCAACCAATACCCCCGCGCACGCTCAAACCCCTCCGAAGACTCCACCCCCTCCAACGCCCGCACATAATCACGGAACGAACAACCCAAAGGCGCCAACTCCACCCCCGGATCCGCATACAACAACGCCCACTCCTCCAACACAATCTGCACCGACCCCGCATCAGCCACCAGCAGATCCAAACTGAAATGCACCCGCGAAACCCCACCAGGCAACCGCTGCACCCGCACCTCGAACAACGGCCACACATCAGCCGGCCGCACCTCATGCGACAACTCATCCCGCACCGCAGCCACCCGCCCCGCAGCCACAACACCCTCAACCCCCGACAAATCCTCCAACCCCACCACCACCGGCGGCACCACCTCCAACACCTGCTGCCGCCCATCACCCCGCACCACCGCACGCAACATCTCGTGCCGCTCCACCAACCGCTCCAACGCCACCCGCGCCCGCACCACAT
Source organism: Streptomyces sp. H39-C1 (assembly GCF_027158125.1). Lineage (NCBI taxonomy): Bacteria > Bacillati > Actinomycetota > Actinomycetes > Kitasatosporales > Streptomycetaceae > Streptomyces > Streptomyces sp. H39-C1. The sequence continues at coordinate 151 of NZ_JAPVLS010000269.1, read as the reverse complement.
CAAAATCAGCCGACTCAAACTGCACATACAAATGAGTCGACACCTGCCCCAACTCAAACAACCCAGAACGACCCAACCAATACGCATGCTGCACATCAGTCAAACCAAACGCCTCAAACCGACCCCCCACATCCCCCACCAACACCGGAAG
>NZ_JAPVLS010000268.1:0-1160 GCF_027158125.1 Streptomyces sp. H39-C1 | reverse complement strand
CTAGTGTCCTGCGCCGGAGATCCGTCGGCAGAAGCGTGCGAGGGAGTCGAGGATCTCTTCCGCCGTCTTGGTCCAGATGAATGGCTTGGGATCCTCGTTCCAGTTCTTCACCCAGGCGCGGATGTCGGCTTCGAGGTTTTGGACGTTCTTGTGGGCACCCCGACGGATCATCTGGTCGGCCAGGAAGCCGAACCATCGCTCGACCTGATTGATCCACGACGAGCCGGTCGGCGTGAAGTGCATCTGGAACCGCGGGTGTTTGCTCAGCCAGGCCCTGATCGCGGGAGTCTTGTGCGTGCCGTAGTTGTCCACGATCAGGTGCACCTGCAGGTGCGCGGGCACCTCCTTGTCGATGCGGATCAAGAACTTCTTGAACTCCGCCGCCCGGTGCCTGCGGTGCAGGGCACTGATGACCTGCCCGGTAGTGACATCAAACGCGGCAAACAGGGTGGTCAAGCCGTTGCGGACGTAGTCGTGAGTACGGCGCTCCGGCATGCCCGGCATCATCGGCAACACCGGCTGAGAGCGGTCCAGTGCCTGAATCTGGGACTTCTCGTCCACCGAGAGAACCACGGCGCCCTCGGGCGGGTTGAAGTACAGCCCGACGACGTCGTAGACCTTCTCCACGAACAACGGGTCGGTCGACAACTTGAACGTGTCCGTCAGGTGCGGCTTGAGTTGGAACCTCCGCCAGATCCTGCCGACCGTGGACTTCGACAGACCACTGTGGTCCGCCATCGACTTCCGCGACCAGTGAGTGGCGTTCTTCGGGATCTCCTCCAGCGTCGCGACCACGACCGCCTCCACCTGACCGACATCGATCGTGGGTGGCCGGCCCGGCCGGGGCTCGTCGACCAGACCATCCAGCCGGTCGACGAGAAACCGCCGCCGCCACTTGCGAACCGTGTCCGCGCTCACCCGCAGATCCCTGGCGACCGTAACGATCGGCGGTACCTCCGGCCCTGCGCACGCCAACACGATCCGCGCGCGCAAGGCCAGGGCCTGGGCCGATGTCGCCCGACGCGTCCACCTCTCCAACACCGCCCGCTCATCCGCACACAGCAGTAACGGCTCCAGTTTCGGGCCCCGACGAGGCACCGATGCACCAGCAGTAGAAGTCACACAGCATCTAACGATCAACTACTGGCGCAGGACACTAG
>NZ_JAPVLS010000267.1:0-1205 GCF_027158125.1 Streptomyces sp. H39-C1 | reverse complement strand
TGCTGAATTCCTCAAAGGCAGTAGACGTAGCGTCGGCGTAGGTGTCGGGTGGGTGGGGCGGGTCTGCCCCAGATCCAGGGTTTGGCGCGGGCGTTGAGTTGGGTTGTCGCGAGTTCGGTGGCGTGGGTGATTTCGTCGGGTCCGGCGAAGCTGTGGCCGGCGAGTGCGACTTTGCGGAAGATGCGCCACCAGCCTTCTTGGAGGTTGAGCCAGCAAGCGCTGACGGGTATGAAGACGTGGTGAATGCGGGGGTGGTCCTCGAGCCAGGTTCGGGTCGAGAGGCTGTTGTGCGAGGACAGGTTGTCGGTCACCACATAGATGTCGCCTGCAGGGTTGGCTTCCTCGATGCGTTGGAGGAACTGCTGGTAGAAGGCACTATTGCGAGACGGAGCGGTCATGGTGACCTGCTGTCCGTCGCGGATGCGGAGGCCGCCGTAGACCCAGGTTTTCTCCGGGCCGCGGCCGTAGTCGAGTTCTGCTTTGATGCGATGTCCATCCGGCGACCAGCCCGGCGCCGGCGGGAAGGTGCGCGGGATTACCGGTCCGAGCTCGTCGACGCAGATGACCGTCGCGTCTTCGGGCGGGCAGGTGTAGAGGCCGACGACCCGCGTCCTTTTCCCTCGAAATCCCGGTCCTTTGAGCGGATCCAGGAACGGGTGCGGCGCCATCGGACGCCTTCGGCCACCAGGATTCTGCGGACTTGGGACCGGCCCACTTCGATGCCGCCGCGGCGGGCAGCCTCAGCCAGGGCGTCGAGTGTCCACTGCGGTGCCCCTGACTCGTCCTGCGCCGCCAGTTCGCCGTCCTCGTGCCTGGTCAGACGTCCCGGTGGCTCCTGTCTGACCAGCGCGATGATCCGGGACCTCTCGGCCTCGGTGATCCGGCGCGGCCGGCCCGCGACCGGCCGGTCCTCCAGCCCTTCCACCCCCAGCTCATTGAAACGGTGCAGCCACCACCGCACCGTCTTCGCATGACACCCCAGCTCCACGGCGATCGCCGCCACCCGCAGACCGTCCCAGCTCAGAACAATGATCTGTGCTCTGAGCACCAGGTCAGCCGGTGCCTTCCGAGCCCTCGTCAGCCGGTCGATCATCAACGCCTCATCCGGACCCGAAGCAGGCCGAGCCCGCAGCAATGTCGGCACCATCCACCCCCAGCGCACTCCTCAACACACCGTGTATACCCATAAGTTGAGGAATTCAGCA
>NZ_JAPVLS010000266.1:0-1229 GCF_027158125.1 Streptomyces sp. H39-C1 | reverse complement strand
GAGGCGGTGGAAACCTCGGGGGTGAATGCATTCCTCCAGGACCTTTCGCAGAGACTACGGACGCATACGTATCGTCCGTCGGTGCTGCGACGGGTCCAGATTCCCAAACCGGGGCGGCCGGGCGAGCTCCGGCCGCTTTCGATCCCCACCGTGGCGGACCGGGTGGTGATGACGGCCGCGAAACTGGTCCTGGAACCAGTATTCGAAGCCCAGTTCACCGAGGCGAGCTACGGATTTCGGCCGAAACGGTCCGCGATCGACGCGTGCGAAGCCGTGCGCGTCGCGGCGAACCAGCGGCGGGAGTGGGTGTTCGAGGCCGACATCCGGGACTGCTTCGGCACGATCGACCATGAGGCGCTGATGGCCCAGGTGGCACGGCGTGTGGTGGACCGGTCGATGCTGAAGCTGATCCGGGCCTGGCTGTGGATGGGAGTTCTGGAGGGCGGGGTGACATCCCCGACCGGGGCAGGAACCCCACAGGGCTCACCGATTTCCCCGTTGCTGGCGAATATCGCGCTGCACGTTCTCGATGAGGCGTGGCAGAGCGAAGGCCGCCGGCTGGGGACACTGGTGAGGTACTGCGATGATTTCGTGGTCCTGTCGCCGACCGCACAACGGGCTGAACAGGCCCGTGAATTGGCGGCGCGAGTGCTGGAACAGCTCGGGATGCGCTTGCACCCGGAGAAGACCGGCATCATCTGCCTCACCGGAGGCGGACAGGGCTTCGATTTCCTTGGCTTCCACCACCGGAAGATGGAGTCGTGGAAATGGCGGGGCAAGTACTACTTGCAACGCTGGCCTTCGGCCAGAGCGATGCGGGTGCTGCGGGACAAAGTCCGCGCGGCGACCGCTCGTTCGAAGACTGAACGGCCAGTATCCGCTGTGGTAGCCGATCTCAACCCCGTGCTGCGGGGCTGGGCTGCGTACTTCCGCAACGGGAACTCCGGGCGGAAGTTCAACGTAGTTGATGGCTACGTCCACGAGCGGCTGGCGATTTTCGCCAGCGCGAAACACAGACTCGCGGGCAGGAACTGGGCCACCCGATTTACGTACGGGTGGATCACTCGGCTCGGTGTCTACCGTCTTACCGGAAATGTGCGCAGGGCGACGGCGCATGCCAGCCGGTGAACGATGTCGGAAAGCCGTGTGCGGGAGAACTGCATGCACGGTTTGAAGCGGCGGGGACTGGAAACGGAGCGTCAGCCACCGCGCCAGTCCCCGACCCTACT
>NZ_JAPVLS010000265.1:0-1238 GCF_027158125.1 Streptomyces sp. H39-C1 | reverse complement strand
GGCAGGTCGGCGTCATCGAGTGGGCAGATCCCCTGGATGCGTTGGGCGGCGTCACCGACGCCCCTTAAAGGAGACGAAATGTTCGGTTATCGCGTTCCCGCCCCCGACGAGGCGATGCTGATTTCAGGCGGCAGGCGGGGACTGGAAGGTGCGCCGTTCCGCGTGGTGACCGGCCACGGAAAGTTCGTGCTCCCCGTCTTCCGCAAGACCCGCTTCCTCACCCTGGCGATGTGCGAGGCCGAGGTCGCCGAGACCTGTGTGACCAAGCAGGGCATCGCCCTGTCGGTGACGGCCGTGATCGCCTTCAAGGTCGGCAACGACAGGGAGAGCATTGTCAACGCCGGCCAGCGGTTCCTTTCCGACCAGGACCAGATGTCGGTACTGACCGGCCGGATCTTCGCCGGTCATCTGCGCTCCATCATCGGCTCGATGACGGTCGAGGAGATCGTCACCGAACGGCAGAAGCTCGCCACCGAGGTGCTGGAGACCTCCAAGACCGAGATGGCGAAGATCGGGCTGACCGTCGACTCGCTGCAGATCCAGTCGATCGACGACGGCAACACCGGATACATCGCCGCGATGGCCGCACCGCACAAGGCGGCCATCCAGCGGCAGGCCCAGATCGCCCAGGCACAGGCCACCCAGGCCTCGGTCGAGGCGGAGCAGGTGGCCGCACGGAACCAGGCCGAGTACGCCCGGCAGACCGCCGTGGTGAAGGCCGAGTACTCGGCCCAGGTGGACCGCGCGCAGGCGGAGTCCGCGCAGGCCGGCCCGCTGGCGATGGCCCACGCGCAGCAGGAAGTGCTCATCGCCCAGACCGAACTGGCGCACCGCCAGGCCGAACTCAGGCAGCAGCAGCTGCGGGCCGAGATCGTGAAGCCCGCCGAGGCCGAGGCCGAGCGGATCAAGGTGCTGGCGATCGCCGAGGCCGAGCGGATGAAGATCCAGGCCGAGGCCGCGGCCTCGTACGACCGGGTGGCACTGGACCGGATGCTGATCGACCAGCTGCCGCTGATCGTCAAGGAGGCCGCCGGCGGCCTCGCCGGGGCCAATGTCAACGTCCTCAACGGCGCCGACGGCCTCAGTGAGATCGCGGCGGGACTGGTCGGCCAGGGGCTGACCATCCTGGACTCGGTTCGGAAGAACCTGAGCGGTTCCACCGAGTACCCCCGTCCGGGCAAGGACAACGGCCTGCTCGAGCTGCAGGGTTACCTGAAGCCGGCCGCCGGGCCCACGGA
>NZ_JAPVLS010000264.1:0-1361 GCF_027158125.1 Streptomyces sp. H39-C1 | reverse complement strand
GGGCCACCTCATGATCATCTGGCTTAGACACCACAATGATCACGAAGCCCGTGCCTGCTCTGCTATGCGCCCCAACCGGTCACAACCCGACCAGCCGCACGACCCCGGAACTTGCAACCGCCCTGGAGGCCCACCGGACAGCCGGCCAAAGTCGAACTGCGTGACGTCTTCAATGCGATCCTCTACGTCAATCGAACGGGAATCCCCTGGAAATACCTCCCGCACGACTTCCCGAACCACGGCACCGTCTACTCCTACTACGCCGCCTGGCGCGACGAGGGAATCCTCGCCCAGCTCAACTACGACCTCACCGGCCTGGCCCGCGTGAAGGAGGGGAGCAAGCCCGAGCCGACCGCCTCCGTGATCGACACCCAAAGCGTGAAGACCTCCCACAACGTGCCCCTGACCAGCCAGGGAATGGACGCCGCGAAGAAAATCGTCGGCCGGAAGCGAGGCATCCTCACCGACACGATCGGACTGATCCTCGCCGTGACCGTCACCGCCGCCAGCCTGTCGGAAAACGCCGTGGGATTACGCCTGCTCGATCAGGCCAAGAAGACATACCCGACCATCTCCAAGAGCTGGGTCGACACCGGCTTCAAGAACGCCGTCGTCGAACACGGCGCCAACCTTGGAATCGACGTCGAAGTCGTCAACAGAAAATCCGGAGTTCGAGGTTTCCACGTCGTCAAAAGGCGCTGGGTGGTTGAACGAAGTTTGGGTTGGATCATGATGCACCGACGTCTCGCCCGCGACTACGAGACCCTCACCTCCAGCTCAGAAGCCATGATCCACATCGCCTCGATCGACAACCTCGCCAAGCGCATAACGGACGAGACCACACCAACCTGGCGAGGTACCTACTAGGACATAAACGGCAATCTGCCTAGATCAAATGCCCTCTGTGATCGGGGCGCCTGCGATGCCCCGCAGAAGGTCCGGCATCGGACTGCCCGGGAGGTCACGTTATCGGCTGCCTCTGGCACCGATCCTGCACACATGCGTCTTGATGAAGGGGCCGGCGGCCTACGGTCGGCAAGGATCCGCAGGTGCGCGGGGCCCTGCACTGTGCCCGGGCCGGGCACAGTGCAGGGCGTGTGGCACAGCTCGCTATGGGTTCCTCAGAGTTCGCTCCTCGGTCGGAAGGAGGCGCGGCTCAGCAGGTGCAGATGCGGATGTTGTGGGAGCCGGCGACGCCGTCGGCACCTGTGCGTGACGTCCGCGACGCCTGGTGTGCTGTTAGCAGGGCAGGGTGGTGTGTCCGGCGGCGCCGGTGGCGCCCGTGATGCCGTCCGCGGTCAACGTGGCAGCGGTGCCGTTGCCACCGTCGTTGCCGGGACACACCGGGCTTGCGGCGCCGC
>NZ_JAPVLS010000263.1:0-1363 GCF_027158125.1 Streptomyces sp. H39-C1 | reverse complement strand
CAGGGCTTCGGCGTGAAGTCGGTATGACCGGTTCGCGATCATGGAATGTCCAGAATGTGCAGCGGTCGGGTGGCGTCGCGGGCGTTTCTCCGGAGGGCGGCGGCGATGCATTGTCGGCCGATGAGGCGGAGTGCTCCGATGGCGAGGTTGCGCCAGGTGGCCATGGCGCGGGGCGCGTTGCCCGACCGTAGTTGCGATGCGTCCTCGGCGAAGGTGGTGTCTCGCACGTGATGCAGAGCTTCCACCGACCAGTGCCCGCGGATCAGGGCCGCGAGCTCGGTCGGGTTGGCCTGTCCGGCGTTCAGGCTGGTAACCGCGTACACCGTCTTGATGCTGATCTTCCCGGTCTTGCGGTTCACCCGCCGACGTTTGAGCTCGATGGCCTGGGCTGCTCCGGGAAAGAGCAGGCCGGCGACGGTGCAGACCTTGATGCGGCGGATCTCGCCTCGGCCGTGTCCCTTCTCGGTAGTGCGGTTCTGTAGCGGGATCTGCTTCCAGGGGAGGGACTTCATCTGCTTGCGGAGCTTCTTCTGGTTGCCCTTGACGATCACGATGTAGTGGGCTCCCCGGCCGGTCAGGTACTCGGCGTGCTCGCGCTGGGTGTGCATCGCATCGCTGGTCACGACCGCCCCGCGCAGATCGATGTCGTCCAGCAGGGGCTGGAAGCATGTGATCTCATTTGTCTTGTTCTCGACATCAACCTGCCCCAGGACGACGGAGGTTGCGTGGTCGACGGCGGACAGGAGGTGGATCTTCCGGCCGTGCGCGCGGGCGGCTCCGCGCAGGGACTTGCCGTCCACCGCGATCGCCCGCAGCAACTTCCCGGCGCTCTGCGGGAGCCGGGAAGACAGCCAACCGCCGACGGCCCGATCCAGCACATCGCCGTCGACCTGGGTCAGGACCCGGCGGATCGTGGTCTCGCACGGGGCCTGGTGACGGCCGGTGAAAGGGTCGCGACGGGCACCGAGCCGAGCCAGGACCAGTTGCGGTGCGTCGGCCGCCCACTCGCTGATCGCCAGCAGAGAGGTCGCACCAGTGAGCACCGCGGCCGCACAGATGGCGAGCACGCCGACCAGAGGATGCAACCGGCCCCGTGGATCACGGGGATCAGTCACCCTCGCGAGACAGACCAGCAGGCCGGGACACTCCTGAGCCGCCAGAGACGGCGAGGCGGTGAGCTGGTCAAGCCCGGCGGGCATGGGAGATGATTCAGCGAGAGCAGGCACGGTCTTCCAGCAAGGATCATGGGACGTAGACACTCACATGATCGCTGGCAACCGCGCCTGCCGCATGTTGCCACCTACCCCACCAGCAAGGCCAGTTGGGGCGAACCCGCTCAAGTCGACTTCACGCCGAGGCCCTG
>NZ_JAPVLS010000262.1:0-1377 GCF_027158125.1 Streptomyces sp. H39-C1 | reverse complement strand
CAGGGCGGTTGCAAGTTCCGGGGTCGTGCGGCTGGTCGGGTTGTGACCGGTTGGGGCGCATAGCAGAGCAGGCACGGGCTTCGTGATCATTGTGGTGTCTAAGCCAGATGATCATGAGGTGGCCCGTGCCTGCTGCTGCATCCTCTCCCATCCCTGCCGTGCTGTTGAAACTGGGGCCGCTGGACCCCGGCCGGATCGCCGACCTGCGCCCCTACTTCGACTCGGTGCCCGACCCGCGCGCGCGGCGGGGCCGGTGGTACTCACTCACGGCGATCCTGCTGGTGTGCGCCTGCGCGGTCGTCTCGGGAGCGAGGAGCATCGATGAACTCGCCGAGTGGGGTCAGCGTGCTTCGAACGTACTCCTGACAGTGATCGGGATCCGCCGCCACCTGCTCGGCTGGCGGCGCAGTCCGTCGCCGGCCACGATCGGCCGTGTGCTGGGGGCTGTTGACGGTGACGCTCTGGATCGGGCGGTCGGCGCCTACCTGGCCGACCGGCACCGCGCCGCCACCGAACCCGCCCAGGCACCGTCACCCTCCCCGTCCGGGCTGTCGCGCGCGATCGCTGTCGACGGCAAAGCACTCAAGGGCTCAGCCCGTCTCACCGCGACGCGCCGGCATCTGCTCTCCGCGGTCACTCACGGCACCGTCGTGACCCTCGCCCAGGTAGAGGTCGGCGCGAAGACGAACGAAACCACACACTTCCGGCCGCTGCTGGCACCGCTGGACCTGACCGGCACCGTCGTCACCTTCGACGCCCTGCACTCGGTCAAGGCGAACATCTCCTGGCTGGTCGAGACCAAGAAGGCCCACTACATCGCCGTGATCAAGACCAACCAGCCCACCGCCCACGCCCAACTCGCCGCCCTGCCCTGGCAGTCCATCGCGGTCCAGCACACCGCCTCCGGGGCCGGACACGGACGCCGCGAGTCCCGCTCGATCAAGACCTGCGGGATCGCCGACGAACTCGGCGGAATCGCCTTTCCCCACGCCCGCCTGGCCATCCGCGTCCATCGCCGCCGCAAGCAGACCGGCCGGCGTGAGACCCGTGAGAGTGTCTACGCCGTCACCAGCCTCGACGCCCACCAAGCCGGGCCCGCCGACCTGGCCTCCGCGATTCGCGGGCACTGGGGAGTGGAGAACTCCTCACACCACATCAGGGATGTCACCTTCGCCGAGGACGCCTCCACCGTCCACGCCGGGACCGCGCCACGGGCCATGGCGACCCTCCGCAACCTCGCCATCGGCGTGCTGAAAACCCTCGGAGCCGACAACATCGCCAAGACCACCCGGGCGATCCGCGACGAACCCCAACGAGCACTCCCCATCCTGGGCATCACCAACGAACCGGTCACCTAAGGAACTTGATCAAGCCCTG
>NZ_JAPVLS010000261.1:0-1386 GCF_027158125.1 Streptomyces sp. H39-C1 | reverse complement strand
CCGCAGCCGATGTCGAGCACCGGGCCGCGCCGGCACCGGAACAGCAGCGCGGTGTCGGCGGCGTCCGGCGCCGCGCACCACCGCTCCACGTCCAGGGGCAGCAGCCAGCCGTCCGCCCTGCGCAGGAACAGCGGGCCCCGGCCGGAGCGGATCGCGTGCGCGTACGGGTCGTCGATCCAGGGCGCGGGGGCCGGGACGGGGGCACCGGTTCGCTGCGCGATCGTCGCGGTCGCGCCGTCCACCGGCGTCACAGGGCCTCCGTCCGGCCGGCATCGGCGTGTCCCGCCGGCATCGGCAGGATCCGCAGCGGCCCTGGCGGAAGGTCGGCCGCGCGCAGCGCGGCGGCGAAACGTGAGCCGGGTGCGCGGGCGGCGACCTCGGCGGCGTCGGCGGCGGTGTCCACGTCACGCAGCACCGGCAGGTCCCTGACGCGCAGCCCGGCGTCGGTGAGACGGGCGCGCTGGATCTCGCCCGTCCGGTCCGTCGACATCGGCACCCCGGGGAACAGCGAAGGGTCCGGCTCGGCCAGGCCGACCGCCCAGAAGCCGCCGTCCTGCGCCGGGCCGAACCACGCGTCGCAGCCGAGCCAGGCGTCGGGCCGCAGCGCCGGCTCCAGCAGGGCCGGGGTGAGCTGCGGGGTGTCCATGCCGACCAGCAGCGTGGGCCCGGTACAGCCGGCGAACGCCGCCGCCAGCCGTTCGTCCAGGCCGCCGGACGTCTGCGCAACGACGTCGAAGCCCGGCGGCAGCCACGGGCCGGGCGCGCCGTCCAGCACCAGCACCCGACGGCGGGCCGGGGCGCGCAGCACCGCGTCGAGGGTGTCGGCGAGCGCCGCCTCGGCCAGCGCCGCCGCCTGCCGCGGCGAGTACGGCGGGGTGAGCCGGGTCTTGACCCGTCCCGGTACCGGCTCCTTGGCGATCACCAGTAGCGTCGTCATGCCGGGAGCGCCGGTCATCGGGCGGCCCGGCCGGTGTGGGCGGGCCGGATGAGCTGACCTGCGGGAGCGGGCCGAGCCGGTTGAGCGGGCTGGATAGGGACCGTGGCGGGCCGGTCGTCGCTCGCCGGGCCGGCCGGTGGCGGCTGCCGCAGCACGGCGCTCATGTCCCGGACCGCGTGCCAGGTCCCGCGCCAGGTGCCGGTCACTTTGGAGCGGCCGGTCCTGGGCGCGTACGGGACGTCGGTCTCGGCGATCCGCCAGCCGGCGTCGGCCGCGCGGACCAGCATTTCGAGCGGGTAGCCGGACCGGCGGTCGGCCAGTTCCAGGCCGAGCAGCGCGGTCCGCCGGGCGGCCCGCATCGGGCCGAGGTCGTGCAGCCGCAGACCGGTGCGGCGGCGGATGCGCCGGGCCAGTTCGAGGTTGGCGAGCCGGGCGTGCGGCGGCCAGGC
>NZ_JAPVLS010000260.1:0-1387 GCF_027158125.1 Streptomyces sp. H39-C1 | reverse complement strand
TACTGCAACCGCATGTGGGGGTGGTGGCCTCGGCGTTGGTAGTGGCATCTGCGGGCGCGGGCTTGGCTGCGGCGTCGGAAGCGTGACCAGTGCAGATGATGGTCGTTGTCCAGGTGTCGGGGCGTGAAGACGAGGTGCCCGATCATCCGGCGGATCTCGGGGACGCTGAGAGGTATGAGGTCGTGCTCGTCGCCGGCGCTGCCCCTTTTGTGGTTTCTGTGGCGCGGATGGCGGTCAGGTAGGCGAGCGCGGCCATCGCCAGGGTGATGTGCCGGTACCAGGCCCGGAACAGCCGTACCTGGTAGTGGTCCAGGCCGCATTCGCCCTTCGCGATCTGGAAGCATTCCTCCACCTGCCAGCGCGCGCCGGCCGTGATGACCAGGTCCTTCAACCGGGTCGCGGCGGGCCCGTAACAGATGTAGTAGGCGATCTTGGTCGGATCGGTCGGACTGCGGCGGGCCAGCACCCAGTGTCCGAACCCATCAGCCCAGTCGGGCCGGATCGCGATGCGGGCCCAGTGGTAGATCCTCTGGCCGTGGGCGCCGGCCCCGGCCGAGATCCGCTTCCACCCCTGCGCGGGCAGCGCGGCCACCAGATCATCGACCCGCACTTGCCAGCCGTCGGTCGTGGTCACGGTGTCGTTGAGCTTGGTGGCCAGCACATGCGCCACCTTGCGTTCCTCCAGCCACATCCTGAAGTCCTTGACCTGCCCGTATGCCTCGTCCGCGGTGACCCAGGCGAAGGGCACCGCCGCATCGATGGCACGTTGGAGCATCCACTTGAGGTGCTCGGTCTTCGTGGCGAACGGCACCTCGTCGCCGATCCCGGCCGCCCGGCACCGTGCCCGGTCGCCCGTCCAGGACTGCGGAACATAAAGCTCCCGGTCGATCAACGCCCGCCCCCTGGCTGAGGCGTAGGCCAAAAACGTCCCGATCTGGCAATTTTCGGTGCGGCCCGCGGTGCCGGAGTATTGCCGCTGCACGCCCGCTGACCTGGTGCCTTTCTTCAGGAAGCCGGTGTCGTCACCGATCAGCACCCCGTCCGGGGACCCGATGCTCTCCACGACGAAGTCCCGCACGTCATCACGGACCGCGTCCTGGTCCCACTCGGAGTGATTCAACAGACGCTGCACACCGTCGGGGCGCAGCTGGCCGACCTGCTCGGCCAGCGTCCACCCATTCTTCTTCTCCAACGGAGCCAGCAAGCCCATCAGATAGTCCAAAGCCCGCTCACGCGGCTCCGACCTGCCAAAACGCCCTGCGAACCGGGCATGCAACTCTTCTACGCCCTCGGACCACGACTCGACCTGCTCCACCGTCAACGATTCGTCACACAGTCGGACCAACGAGCCACACCGCCAACAGTCACACCACATGCGGTTGCAGTA